>NZ_JBSVRG010000035.1:0-506 GCF_054052045.1 Luteimonas sp. A277 | reverse complement strand
GCCCAGGCACCGTTGCCCAAGGCTGTCGACGCCACCCCACTGGCTTCCGTCGTCTGGAGGATGAAATCCGGGAACCCGAGCAGCAGATCCCCGTAGTCGGCAATGCCGCCCACCGCCAGACCGTAGTCGCCGGTCGCAGCGCTGCCGTAGCCAATCGCCGTGCCGTAAGCACCCGATACCTCGCTGAAGGCACCCACCGCCGTCGAGTAGTCAACGCCCGCAGTGCTCGAGTAGCCCACCGAGGTCGACTGCAGCCCCTCGGCCGTCGACGCCGCACCGGTTGCAGTGCTGAAAGCACCGTTCGCCTGCGCGCCCGCGCCGAACGCAGAGGCGCCCAACTCCACGGCCATGGTCGTCTGGTCCAGCAACACCTCACCGGTGTTGGGGTCTTCGAAGTAAAGCAAGCCACCCACTGCGGTGGAAGAGTCGCCCTCGGCCACAGCGTTGTAGCCGGAAGCCGTGGCGTACTGGCCCAAGGCCGTCGCACCGCTGCCGAATGCCGAAGC
>NZ_JBSVRG010000034.1:0-518 GCF_054052045.1 Luteimonas sp. A277 | reverse complement strand
CTAACACCTAAGTTAAGCCGAACCGCGTAGTGGAGCGAACCACATGGCAAGCTGTACCTGCCATGTGGTTTGCGGAACGAAGCGGTTTCGGCTTGAACGCATTGTTAGGCGCCAATGCTAGCCGAAAAAGCAGGCATGCTTGTCCTCAGCTACCAGCGCCAGGAACTTATCGATGCTTCCGACTCGCGGCATTGGTGGATAGCCATGCCACTTTAGATCTGCACGCATCCAGAAGACACGCCAGAGCTCTTGGGTCCTGACGTAAGTGGCCTTTGCAACTGAATTCTCCATGGTCTCGCCGGGTGCTCCCTTCCAGCGAGGACGAACCTCAAAGATCTCAACGCTCTGTCCACTGATGCGGAAGGCAAGATCGAGCTCCGGCCGGATGTGCGGCGGCGGTCGACGCTGATCGACGAACGAGCCGACAACCTTCTCCAGTCGTTTTGTTTCGAGTTCGTTGAATGCCATATCAGTTGCGACGATAGTTGGATTTGGCGCCTAACACTTGAGTTAAGCCG
>NZ_JBSVRG010000033.1:0-541 GCF_054052045.1 Luteimonas sp. A277 | reverse complement strand
GCCTTGTTCGAACGCGCTCGCTCCGGAGCCCATGGCCGTGGCGTAGTCGCCATCCGCCATGGCATCCGAGCCGGCCGCAGTAGCCTCATCGCCCTGGGCGAAGGCCTCACCCTCACCCGTGGCGCGGAAGTACTGGTTATAGGCGGTCGCATCTTCCAGCTGGTCGAGGTTCACCGCATCGGTGCCCTCGGTGCCTGCTGCCACATTGGCAATCTGCCGCTCGTTGCCGGCCGAACCCACCGACACCGTGTTGGCACGATCCGCCTCCGACTCCGCACCCAGCGCCACGCTGTTGGCCGCCGCGGCATTGGCCAGGAAACCCACCGCCGTCGAGTCGTCGGCCTGCGCGTAACTGCCGCTGCCCAGCGCGGTGGAACCATCGCCGTCCGCATAGGCCAGCGTGCCCAGCGTCGTCGACTGCACACCGGTCGCCTCGGCCAGCGTGCCCACGGAAGTCGCGCCAAGCTCCGTTGCCCAGGCACCGTTGCCCAAGGCTGTCGACGCCACCCCACTGGCTTCCGTCGTCTGGAGGATGAAATCC
>NZ_JBSVRG010000032.1:0-559 GCF_054052045.1 Luteimonas sp. A277 | reverse complement strand
CGAGTTCGTTGAATGCCATATCAGTTGCGACGATAGTTGGATTTGGCGCCTAACACTTGAGTTAAGCCGAGCCGCGAAGCGGCTTCGGCTTGAACGCATTGTTAGGCCTCAGCTCCGCTGGTGAAACGAAGACCTAGCCAGACCGCAGCAATGCCCACGAGGACACTGCCAAGAATGTACAGCAGGGCAAGGCTGGTTTCTCCGCGCCGCAGGAGGGTGAGCGACTCCAGCCCGAACGCCGAGAAGGTAGTGAAGCCACCGAGGATACCGGTGACCAGGAACAGGCGAACCGGCTCAGAGACGGATGTCTTGGAAAGAATGCCTACGAGCAGGCCGATCAGCAGACAGCCCAAACAATTGACAGCGAAAGTGGCCCACGGAAAGCGCCCCGCCGGCGCAGCACCTAACCCGACGGCCACAGCGTAACGGGCCACCGATCCGATGAAACCGCCGAGTCCTACCCACAAGTACGCGCTCATATGTGTTTGAGGCCTAACACTTGAGTTAAGCCGCGCCGAGCCGCGACTTGTCGAGTGGAGTATCGCCCCAGATGCGGCAG
>NZ_JBSVRG010000031.1:0-618 GCF_054052045.1 Luteimonas sp. A277 | reverse complement strand
CTTGGAGTGCACAGCAATGTGCGCGGTAGAGGAGCGTTCCGTAAGCCGCTGAAGGTGGATCGAGAGGTCTGCTGGAGGTATCGGAAGTGCGAATGCTGACATGAGTAACGATAATGCGGGTGAAAAACCCGCACGCCGAAAGTCTAAGGTTTCCTTGCGCAACGTTAATCGGCGCAGGGTGAGTCGGCCCCTAAGGCGAGGCAGAAATGCGTAGTCGATGGGAAGCTGGTTAATATTCCAGCACCTCGCGTAAGTGCGATGGGGGGACGGAGAAGGGTAGGTGTACCGGGCGTTGGTTGTCCCGGGGAAAGGCAGTAGGTTTGGGACTTAGGCAAATCCGGGTCCCTTTAAGACCGAGCACCGAGACGAGCTCATTAGAGCGAAGTCACTGATCCCACGCTTCCAGGAAAATCCTCTAAGCTTCAGCTTACGCAGACCGTACCGTAAACCGACACAGGTAGACAGGATGAGAATTCTCAGGCGCTTGAGAGAACTCGGGTGAAGGAACTAGGCAACATAGCACCGTAACTTCGGGAGAAGGTGCGCCCCTGATGGTGGCTCATGCGAGCTATAGCTGTCGGGGGCCGCAGTGACCAGGCCGCTGCGACTGTTTATCAA
>NZ_JBSVRG010000030.1:0-843 GCF_054052045.1 Luteimonas sp. A277 | reverse complement strand
CGCAGGGTCACGCTGGTGCCCGGGGCGCCATCCATGTGGTAGAAGTCCAGGCCGTCGGAGGTGTTGTAGAGGACGAAGGCGTCCTCGATCAGCCACTTTCCGCCGGAGGCAGGCAGGCCCAGGCCATCGCCGTAGCCGCCGCTCTGCTGGGCCCAGCAGGCCCAGGGCTCACCGGTGGAGACGCGCTCGCCGCAGCCGTTCCAGCTGATCTCGATGTCGCGCAGGATCATGTTGCCGGCGTTGGAGCTGTTGCTGCCGACGTTGCCGTCCCAGCCGGCGGTGCCGTTGCGGTTGAGCTTGACCCGTTCAATGGTCCAGTCGGTGAGGCCGCCGGCCTGCATGCCGCGGGCGCCCATGCCGTGGATGTTGACGTCATGCATCCACACGTTGCGCGAACCGCTGGCGTACAGGCCCACGCGGGCCCAGCGGTCACCGGAGCCGCAGCTTGCACTGGAGCTGGAGTGACCGAAGACGCAGTCGCTGCCGTCGGTGACCTCCAGGTGGCCGAGTTCGACGTGGGAGCTGCCTTCCAGGTTGAGCACCCGGTGGATGCCGTTGCTGCCGGCCAGCTTGGGGGTGGTGCCGGACTTGCCCAGGATGCGGGTGCGGGCGGAGCTGGTGCCGCTGGGCACGGGCCGCATCTGGCTGCCGATGGTGTAAGTGCCGGCGCCGATCATCAGGGTGTCACCACCGGAGATGCGGGCCGAGCCGGAGGCGGGCAGGGCAACCAGGGGGCTGTTCCAGGCGCAGTTCTGTGCGCTGCCGCTGCCCGGATAGGGCGCGTCGGCGCGGCCGGTGCACTGGCTGGCGGTGCCGCCGTCGGTACGGACGTGGTAGGTGGCT
>NZ_JBSVRG010000029.1:0-1055 GCF_054052045.1 Luteimonas sp. A277 | reverse complement strand
ACCGGACTGCGCACGCCGCCCAGCAGGGCACCGGCCACCGTCTCCACCAGGCCATCTCGATCGGCGTCGCTGAATACCTCGCGCACCAGGGTGCCGGGCTGGATGAAGTCGTCGTCATCCGAACGCAGGGTGTAGGCGTTGCGCACCATCTGGCCGTCAGCCTCCCACCCGTCCTCCATCACTCCGGTCTCGTCTGCCCAGGTGCGGCCGCCGCTGTTGGGGGCGTACACCGGTGCCGCGCCGCTGTGGTGATAGGTCATGTGGCCATCAAACATGTAGGTGTTGACCGGCACCTTGGGCTGGTTGACCGGCAGCTGGTGGAAGTTGGTGCCGATCCGGCGGCGCTGGGCGTCGTTGTAGGCGAACGCGCGGCCGAGCAGCATCTTGTCCGGCGACAGCCCAATCCCCGGCACCGTGTTGCCTGGCGAGAACGCCGCCTGCTCGATCTGGGCGAAGAAGTTCTCCGGATTGCGGTTGAGGGTCATGGTGCCCACGCGGATCAGCGGGTAGTCGGCGTGCGGCCAAACCTTGGTCAGGTCGAATGGATTGAAGCGGTAGGTCTTGGCGTCCTCATACGGCATCACCTGCACCGAAAGCACCCACTGGGGGTGATCGCCGCGGGCGATGGCGTCGAACAGGTCGCGGCGGTGGAAGTCAGCGTCGCTGCCGGCCATGTCCATGGCCTCGGCGTTGGAGAAGAACTCCATGCCCTGCTGGGTGTGGAAGTGGTACTTCACCCAGAACCGCTCGCCGGCTGCGTTGATCCACATGAAGGTATGCGAGCCATAGCCGTTCATGTTCCGCCAGCTGCGCGGCAGGCCACGCGGGCCCATCAGGTAGGTCACCTGGTGGGCTGATTCCGGGTTGGAACTCCAGAAATCCCACTGCATGTGGTTGTCGCGCAGGCCCGAATCCGCCAGACGCTTCTGGCTGCGGATGAAGTGCGGGAACTTCATGGAGTCGCGCACGAAGAAGATCGGGGTGTTGTTGCCAACCAGGTCGTAGTTGCCTTCTTCGGTATAGAACTTGAGCGAGAACCCGCGCACGTCCCGCCA
>NZ_JBSVRG010000028.1:0-1195 GCF_054052045.1 Luteimonas sp. A277 | reverse complement strand
GGTAATCCCCCCACAGGTTAGCTGACGTCAGAAGTGGAATTTTCTCGTACCCTTTCCCGAGGAGGTTCCATGAAGAAGTCCCGCTTCACCGACAGCCAGATCATCGCCGTGCTCAAGCAGGCCCAGGCCGGCACGCCAGTGCCGGAGCTGTGCCGCGAACACGGCATCAGCTCGGCGACGTTCTACAAGTGGCGCAGCAAGTTCGGCGGCATGGAGGTCTCCATGGTGGGTCGGATGAAGGAGCTGGAGGAGGAGAACCGGCGGCTGAAGAAGATGTACGCCGACGCTCAGCTCAGCGCCGATCTGCTGAAGGAAGCCTTGTCAAAAAAATGGTAAGGCCATCTCAGCGCCGGGAGATGGCCCGAACCGCAGTCGAAGGCGGACGCACGAGTATCCGGCACGCCTGCCAGACCTTTGAGGTCAGTCAGACGTGCTACCGGTACCAGGCTCAAGCCTCGGGGGAGAACGCCCAGATCGCCGATTGGCTGGTGCGATTGACCACGGCGTATCGCGACTGGGGCTTCGGCCTGTGCTTTCTGTATCTGCGCAACGTCAAGGGCTTTGGTTGGAACCACAAGCGGGTCTACCGCATCTACCGGGAGTTGGAGTTGAACCTGCGGATCAAGCCGAAAAAGCGCCTGATACGGGAGAAGCCCGAGCCGTTGGCGGTGCCGGATACGATCAACCAGGTCTGGTCGATGGATTTCATGCACGACCAACTCAGCGACGGCCGTAGCTTTCGGCTGTTCAACGTGCTGGATGACTTCAACCGGGAAGGCCTGGGGATCGAGGTCGACCTGTCGCTGCCTGCTGCCCGCGTGATCCGCTCGTTGGAGCAGATCATCGAGTGGCGCGGCAAGCCCAAGGTGATCCGCTGTGACAATGGTCCCGAATACATCAGCGGGGCGATGCTGTCCTGGGCGGAGCGACAGGGCATCCGGATCGATCATATCCAGCCGGGAAAGCCGCAACAGAACGCCTACATCGAACGCTACAACCGCACCGTGCGCTACGGATGGCTGGCCCAGACCCTGTTCGACACCATCGAGCAGGTGCAGGACAAAGCCACGCGTTGGTTATGGACTTACAACCATGAGCGCCCGAACATGGCGCTCGGAGGCATCACCCCGAAGCAAAAACTCGCACTTGCTGCTTAGCTCCACTTTTGGTGTCCGCTAAAAATGGGGGGATTACC
>NZ_JBSVRG010000027.1:0-1201 GCF_054052045.1 Luteimonas sp. A277 | reverse complement strand
ACCACATGGCAGGTACAGCTTGCCATGTGGTTCGCTCCACTACGCGGTTCGGCTTAACTTAGGTGTTAGCGCCCAGATCAGGATTAGTGCGTAGTGCAAGAAAATCAGCCAAGCGGCACACCACCAGGGACCATACAAATCGACCCCGACCAAGGGTTTGGACCCCATGTGACGGAGGCGTTCATCAGCCTCTACGGCGAAGATTCCGTTTTTGTCACCGCAACGGTTGACTCATTGACGTGGCGATTTGTTGGCGTGTTGGTCCGAGCCAAGAAACTTCCGCCAGACTTCGAGCCAGTCCAGTACGGGACACCCGAGATGCGGCAAGCCCTCGACACATTTCTTAGGGCACTCAGCACTCGCGGCTTGGACAACCCGCCTACGGTTCTTATGCGATCCGCGACCGGGCACGAACAACCGCAAGCCTTTCTGCTCGCAGCCAGCTCCTTGCTCGGAGACAATCTCGTGGCAAACTGGCTACGCCTCATGGAGGGCGAGAACTATGCTGGTGCAACAGCGCTACTTGCACTGCACTAGCTGGGCTCTAACAATGCGTTCAAGCCGAAGCCGCTTCGTTCCGCCAAGCACATGGCAGGTACAGCTTGCCATGTGCTTGGCTCCACTACGCGTCTCGGCTTAACTTAGGTGTTAGGCCTTACATGGAGAGTTCACCGATGTTGAAGCACTTTGCAGTCGCCCTACTTGCCTCACTTCTGGCCATCGGTTGCACCACAACCGCCGAGCGCAACGCCGTTCGCATCGATGCATCCAGTATCGAGTCTGCCGAAACCTCCTACAAAGCGATGATGAGGAGCCAATCCGACTCAGGGAAGCAGAAACTTGCTATCGCGATGGTCGTGCTCAACATGGAGGGTGTGGAGAGCGCTTACGAGGTGGTAGCCAACCCAGAGCTACAATCCCCTTCCATCGGCGGGATAAAAGACAGAGTTGCTGGCATGACTGCCGCCGAGATCATTGCATTGGCGGATCGGACCTCCGATGTTCGCGTGGAAGTGTTCGGGCAATAAGGCCTAACAATGCGTTCAAGCCGAAGCCGCTTCGTTCCACAAAGCACATGGCAGGTACAGCTTGCCATGTGCTTCGCTCCACTACGCGTCTCGGCTTAACTTAGGTGTTAGGCCCCTAAATCATGCTCACCACGGTCGGACGCTACTTTGATCCTTGGGAGGCGCATATCCTT
>NZ_JBSVRG010000026.1:0-1833 GCF_054052045.1 Luteimonas sp. A277 | reverse complement strand
CAGCGGCAACTCCTCCGACCGGATCGACATCCGCAACAACGTCGTGGTCGGCTTCCCGTACTTCGTCAATGGCGGCAAGCGTGCGTTCAACGCCGGCCGGGCCCCCGGCACGCTGAACATTTCTGGAAACCTCGCCTGGAACGTGGGCTCATGCCCCGACGGTGCCACCTGCCGGGCGGAGAGCGGCGGAATCGACATCGGCACCATCGCGCCGTGCACGCGGCTGACCCTGCCTGGCGGCCGCTGACTGCATGCTCATCGCAGCGGTGTCCAGACCACGACTTTCCGGCCCCTGATGAAGCGCACGAGACTGATCGCGGAAGACAGGTTGGTCAGCAGGAAATAATACGGCTGCGCCAACAGCTTGAATGCCCCCAGGCGGGGCAGCGGCAGGAAGCCCAGCGATCCCACCAGGATGCCCGCGACCTGGAGCCCCAGCAGCCACACGTACCGGTCCTGCATGGCCAAGGCGAGGTTCGCGCCCAGCGCCACCGCCCAGAAGACCGGCGAGAGGTATCTCAACAGTTTGTGTGACACCAGCTGCCACGCAAAAACGCCGTAGCGGAACGGATTCAGCAAGTGTCGGTTCCTGGCAAGCACCAGCAGGCTCCGCAGGGTCACCCGGTTGCGCATTGACAGCTCCTGGCGGGGCCGGTCCAGGGTCTCCTCGAAGCAGATCGCCTCCGGCTCGAGCACGGTGCGCAGTCCCTGGTCGCGCACATCCAGGGCGATCATGAAGTCGCTGATCAACTCCGTGGGGATGGGACGATAGGCGCTCGCGCGCACGGCGGACAGCGCACCGCTGACGCCGATGAGGGACCCCAGGGAGCTTTCCGCACTCCGCAAGAGGCTCTCGTATTTCCAGTATGACGAGCCGCCATGCCCGGTGGAATCGGTCGAGCGCGCCGTGTACACCAGGCGGGCCGCAACGCACCCCACTTCAGGGTCGTTGAAGTTCCTGGTGATTGCACGCAACGCGCCGCCGTCCACCACCGTGGTGGCATCAGCGAAGACCAGCACCTCGCCGGACGCGGCGGCAGCGGCCGCGTTCTGGCATGCGGTCTTGCCCAGCCGCCCCTCGATCCGCAACAGCCGCACCCCAGCCGCCGACCAGGCCTGCACGATCCGGTCGGTGGCGTCCGTGGATGCGTCTGATACCACAATAACTTCGAGTTTATCCGCAGGATAATCGAGAGCCAGCGTATTGCTGATTTTCCCGCCTATATGTTTTTCTTCGTTATACGCGGAAATAATAAATGTGACAGGCGGCTCGAATTCTGCGCGCGCCACCGGGCGTTGGAACAAGCGAGCAAGAATCAGCGTCAGGGCTGGATAACCCAGGTAGATATAAACCAGCATCCCGATTGCGCCCCACATCACGATCTCGAGCATGTGCCGCCTCCCTGTAAACAGCCGTTCCGCGCCGTTGCACCTGAATGAACGTGGAATCCGGGGCTGGACGGCCATCTTTCCGGCCGATGGCGCATACAAATCAAACTGACGGCTTAACCGCTACATCAGCAGCCTGCGACGTTGGTCGAATATCCGACTGAACCGTGAACTGCGTCGCAAGGCTGGATGTTGCGCTGCACATAAGATGCTGGCCGGACCACGGAGGGCCCAATTCCCCCAAACCCTTCGGAGAGTCCCTGTAGTGATTCGTATATTGAATAATTTTCGTACTTTGAGAAGCATTTCTCTTTCGCCTTCTTCTTTCCTCTTCACTTCCCTCCTCGTCCTGAGCGCGATCGGTTCGGCCCAGGCAGCCACCTACCACGTCCGTACCGACGGCGGCACCGCCAGCCAGTGCACCGGCCGCGCCGACGCGCCCTA
>NZ_JBSVRG010000025.1:0-2009 GCF_054052045.1 Luteimonas sp. A277 | reverse complement strand
TCGGATGCCATGGCGGATGGCGACTACGCCACGGCCATGGGCTCCGGAGCGAGCGCGTTCGAACAAGGCGCCTCGGCCTTTGGCAGCGTGGCTTATGCCTATGGACAGGACGCCACGGCGGTTGGCTACGGCGCGTCCGCCGACGGAGAAAGCACGCTGGCACTGGGCGCCTACGCCCAGGGCAGCGCTGATTACGCGGTGGCAGTGGGTGCGGAGAGCGTGGCCGAAGGCCTGTTCTCGACGGCCACCGGTGCTGCAGCCATGGCCACCGGAGACGGCAGCGTGGCATCCGGCTCCCTGAGCGCGGCCTCTGGCGAAGAGGCGACAGCGGTTGGCTTCTGGGCCGAAGCAACGGGTGACGTGGCCACGGCGCTGGGCGCCGAGTCGCTGGCATCCGGAGAGCAGTCCACCGCTGGCGGCTTCCGCAGCGCGGCGATGGGACTGGCCAGTTCCGCCTATGGCGGCTACAGCGTTGCGTCTGCAACGGGCGCGACTGCGCTCGGTTACGGCGCGGAAGCAGTAGCGGGTTACGCCACCGCGGTGGGCACGGGGGCGTGGGCCACAGGTGAGTCCAGCGTGGCCGTGGGTGAGTACAGCGAGGCGCTGGGCCTGGAAAGCGTGGCCGTGGGCGGCACCGTCTTCGGCTTCATCCCCACCCAGGCGTCTGGCGAGGGCACCACGGCGATGGGTGCCGGGGCCTGGGCCACCGGTGACTATGCGACTTCGATGGGCTGGATCAGCAGTGCGGATGGGGAGAATTCCACTGCAGTGGGTGCAGCGTCCTGGGCCGAGGCCGATGACAGCACGGTGCTCGGCTACGGCGCCTACGCGTCTGCCGCCAACAGCGTTGCACTGGGTGCCGGCTCGATGGCTGATCGCGAAGACAGCGTGTCCGTGGGCTGGGCAGGCAATGAGCGCCAGATCACCAACGTGGCGGCCGGTACCGAGGGCACCGATGCGGTGAATCTGGACCAGCTCAATGCCGTCGCCGAGGTGGCTGACAACACCAGCAAGTACTTCAAGGCAACCGGTAGTGAAAACAGCGATGCGGGGGCCTGGGCGGACGGTGATGACGCTACGGCCGCCGGCGAAGCCAGCAACGCGTTTGCTGATGGTGCGTCGGCTTATGGTGCCGGTTCCATCGCCATGGCTGATCAAGCCACGGCGGTCGGCTTCAATGCGGTTGCCGACGGCGTGAACTCGGTGGCGCTGGGTGCGTTTGCCCAGGCATCCGGTGAGTCCAGCGTTGCCGTGGGTAACGGTGCATACGCGAGTGAGATCGGGACGACGGCGACCGGCGCCGGTGCGGTGGCCGAAGGTCCCTACGCAACTGCGACCGGCTCGGAAGCAGTGGCCACGGGCCAGCAGGCGACGGCGACGGGCTTCCGCAGCGAAGCGACCGGCGATGCCGCGTCTGCTTACGGCGGCTACACCGTGGCAGGCGGATTCGGTGCTTCCGCCCTGGGCTACGGCGCAGAGGCTTTGGCAGACGGTGCGACGGCGGTGGGCTTTGCTTCCAACGCCAGCGGCGAGTCTTCGGTGGCGGTGGGTGAGGGTGCCAACGCCAGCGGTTACAACAGCGTGGCGGTGGGCGGCTCGAGCTTCTCCGGCCTGCTGCCGACCGAGGCGACGGGTGATTACGCCACCGCGGTAGGCGCGGCGGCTTATGCGCCGGGCTACAACAGTACTGCGCTGGGTGCCTGGTCGATGGCGTCCGGAGACGAGTCTGTGGCGCTGGGTGCCGACGCATACGCGACGGGGGCAAACTCGGTGGCACTGGGCGTGGGCTCGGAAGCCGACCGTGACAACACGGTGTCGGTGGGCTCGGCTTTCGACCAGCGCCAGATCACCAACGTGGCCGACGGCACTGAGGCGACGGACGCAGTGAACGTGGGCCAGCTGGAAGAAGCAACGGCGTACAACCAGTACTTCCGCGCGACCGGCGAGGGCGAGGCTCTGGCCTTCGGTGAGGACTCCACGGCATCGGGCTCGGATGCCTTTGCCGAGGG
>NZ_JBSVRG010000024.1:0-4428 GCF_054052045.1 Luteimonas sp. A277 | reverse complement strand
ACCATGGCAGAAAAAGCTTGCCATGGCTTTGGCTCCACTACGCAAGTCGGCTTAACTCAAGCGTTAGGCCGTGGAGGGCCGAGTCTGATATGCGCTCATATGTGATCTTTGCACTGATCTTTATTCTCGCCGGCGTGGTGCTGTCGTTCGCCGCAGACATTCCGGAAGCCCAGTGGTTACGCATCACTCTTGCCCTCCTCTCACCCATCGCTGCTGCCGTGCTTGGGGTTCTGCTCGCGCAGCGTTCCGGACACTTAGCTCTCACCTGCCTTCTGGTAGTTGGCTTGGTCCTATCGGCGGTGATCTACGCAACCACCTGGGGCGTGTTCCACTTCCTCGCACTTGGTGCCGGGGGTTCGGTGCCGTTTTGGCGCTTGGCCCAAGTGGGAGGTTGGACTTACATGCTGGGCTATTTGTCACATGCAATTGCTCCCGTGATTGGTCGCCTGCTGGTGCCACGGCCTAACAATGCGTTCAAGCCGAAGCCGCTTCGCGGCTCGGCTTAACTTAAGTGTTAGGCCGCTGGGGAGCTACATGGGCAGTCCAACCAACAAGTTTCTGGTAATCGGCGCCGCCCTTAGCGGGATCGCAGCGCTGATGCATCTGGCGTGCCTGGCCGTGGGCGCTCCGCTGTTTCGGCTCTTGGGCGCCGGAGAGCAAATGGCACAACTGCACTTGGCCGGCCACTGGTATCCCACCGTCGTTACCCTGGTCATTGCCGCCGTTCTTGCTGGGTGGAGTGCTTACGCTCTCTCCGGTGCCGGTGTAATTCGCCAGCTGCCGTTGCGACGTACCATCCTCTCCGCAATCACGACCATCTGCATCGTTCGGGGCGTCGCATTCGTGCCGGTCATGGCGCACTTCCCCAGAAACAGCATGACGTTCTGGGTTGTGAGTTCTTCCATCTGCCTACTGATCGGCCTCGTCCATCTTGTGGGCCTTCGGCAGTCCTGGGGCAGGCTTTCTGGCGGTGCGGCCTAACAATGCGTTCAAGCCGAAGCCGCTTCGTTCCGCCAACCACATGGCAGGTAAAGCTTGCCATGTGGTTGGCTCCACTACGCGTCTCGGCTTAACTTAGGTGTTAGACCGCTAACGTTACTTCGTGGCAAGGGGAAACATGAACTACGTCGATCTAGTGGCTGTTCTGGCCGTGATCCAGCTCGTCTTCTTCAGCGTACTCGTGGGCCGCGCCCGCGGCCTTTACGGGGTCAACGCTCCTGCCGTCACCGGGCACGAAATGTTTGAGCGGGTGTATCGCGTCCAGATGAACACACTAGAGCTCATGGTCGCGTTCCTTCCAGCCTTGTTCATTGCCGCAAAGTACTGGCCGCAATCCTACGTCGCTATTGCCGGCGCGGTGTACCTGGTCGGCCGGCTCATCTACTGGCGTAGCTATACGGCAGCACCAGCCAGCCGTGCTGTGGGCTTCGGCCTCTCCATTCTGCCCATCCTCGCGCTGCTCATCGGCTCGCTGGCCGGCATCATCCGTGGCAGTGCGGCCTAACAATGCGTTCAAGCCGAAGCCGCTTCGCGGCTCGGCTTAACTTAGGTGTTAGGCCTCATGTTCAAGAAAATCGCACTCATAGTCATTGTGCTACTACTGGCATTGGCCCAGAGCTACTTCATTTACGCCGTTCAACACGGTGCTGAGGGCGCCTTCACTAGTGCCTAGAGTAGCTTCAATGTTACTCAATCAGGCTACTCGCGGCTTGTATTTCTTACCATCAAGTGGTGGTGGGCCTTGCCCGTGCTTTGCCTACTTCTTGCCGGTGTTGCCGTCTGGAGGCCCAAGACACAGTACGTCACTCTTGCACTCGCCTTCAGCTTTATTGGCACCATAGCTTTGTACTGGTCTGCATATGCCCCCTCCTTGCTCATCCGCGTATGAGGCCTAACAATTCATTCAAGCCGAACGCCACAAGTGGCGTCGGCTTAGTTCAGGCGTTAGGCCTCAGGAGCCAGCTATGCCACGGCACGAGAAGATCAACTACGTTGAGTACCCGTCGCGAGACTTGGAGGGAACGAAGCGATTCTTCGTCCAAGCATTCGGCTGGGCGTTCGAAGATTACGGTCCCGACTACGTCGCATTTTCCGACCAGGGACTGGATGGCGGCTTCTTTAGGTCTGACCTGGCGGCTCGCACGGAAGCTGGAAGCGCACTCATCGTCCTTTACAGTGACGACCTTGAAGATACGCTCCGCAAGGTCGAGGCCGCAGGCGGTGACGTGGTCAAGCCAATCTTCGTCTTCCCAGGTGGTCGCAGGTTCCATTTCACAGAGCCCGGTGGCAATGAGCTAGCTGTGTGGTCGGAGCCTGAGGCCTAACAATGCGTTCAAGCCGAAGCCGCTTCGTTACGCAAACCACATGGCAGATGAAGCTTGCCATGTGCTTCGCTCCACTGCGCGTCTCGGCTTAACTTAGGCGTTAGCGCGCAGGAGTTTTCGGGGGATCCATGGCGTACGAACTAGATGACCGGTTAGTAATTGGCGTCGCGTCAAGCGCCGTCTTTGACCTCAGCGACGCTGATCATGTCTTCAAGACGCGTGGGGAAGAGGAGTATCGGAAGTTCCAAGAGGAGCATCTCAATAACCCTCTACCGAAGGGAATCGCATTCCCCTTCATCAAAAGACTGCTCTCCATCAACGACCTCAGTCCCTCCGATCCATTGGTTGAGGTCGTGCTGCTATCGCGCAACGACCCTGATACGGGGCTACGGGTGATGAAGACCATTGAGCATTACGGTCTAGGTATTACGCGGGCAATCTTTATGCAAGGACGCGCGCCTTATGAGTACATACCTGCGTTGAACATCGCTCTCTTCTTGTCTGCTAATAAGCCAGACGTAGACTCTGCAATTCGTGTAGGACACCCAGCAGGGCAGGTGCTCGATTCGAAGTTCGACGACGACGACGACGACGAGGATAAAACCCTGCGGATCGCGTTCGACTTCGATGGAGTCTTGGCGGGAGACGAGTCTGAAGCGGTCATGCAGAGCTCGGGGCTTACGGAGTTTCACGCACATGAGGTTAAGAACGTCATGCAGCCGCACAATCCCGGGCCATTGAAGGAATTTCTAGTCAGAGTGTCAAAGATTCAGTCGGTCGAGGAGGAGCACAAGAAGACGAATCCGGACTACGAGAACCGAATTCGTGTATCAATCGTGACAGCGCGAAACGCTCCGTCACACGAGCGTGCTCTGAACACTCTGAAGAACTGGGGCGTGATGGCGAATGACGCATTCTTTCTCGGAGGTATTGAGAAAGGGCGAGTTCTAGGCGTGCTCAAGCCGCACATCTTCTTTGATGATCAATCAGGCCACCTGAAGTCGGCTAGCGCGGTTGTACCTTCTGTACACATTCCATTCGGCGTCATTAATCAGTAGTTCTGTAGGCGTGCCGCTATGCGCGCTAACAAGTCGTTCAAGCCGAAGCCGCTTCGTTACGCAAACCACATGGCAGATAAAGCTTGCCATGTGCTTCGCTCCACTGCGCGTCTCGGCTTAACTCTGGCGTTAGGCCCCACAGGAGAGGACCCAATGATTGAAACGATCATATTTCTTGCAGCCACATTGGCTGGTCCGGCAAACGTCGCCGAGCCGGTTACTTGCATCAAGACTTCAATTGACAAATCCGGCCGCACCTCGCGAAGTGAGGTAATTGTCAGCTCCGGTGACAAATCACACGATCGGGGCGCGCTTCAGTTCTTGCGAGCGCTTGACTTCTCACGTGCCCCAATTGGCTTGAGCCTAGACCAAACCGGTCACATCCTAGTTCGGGCTACAGGACCTGACACATACACCGTAGATGTAACTGAAGCCCGGTTACTCGACTCTTGCCCAACTGCGGACCCGGGTGGGGCCTAACAATGCGTTCAAGCCGAAGCCGCTTCGCGGCTCGGCTTAACTTAGGTGTTAGGCGGCTAATGAGTTCCTCAAGCGATCCACTGCTAATCAAGACCAATCAGACCTGGAAGCTCCGCGCCATGTACTTGGCTCTCGGAGTCTCCGGGATCCTGATAATTCTTGCCCAGTGGCGAATCGATGCCCTGCCCGCTGACCAATTTGCGTTTGTCATAATCTCCGCCATCGTCATTGGCCTGGGTGGTCTGATCTTCGCTTGCTCTACCATCAGTTGCCCCAAGTGTGGGGCCCGCTGGTTATGGCATGCGGTGCGCACGCAGCACAGCGGCAACTGGCTTCACTGGCTGCACTCCCAAAATGCATGTCCCGCTTGCGGAGCTTATGGTCGTGACGCCGCCTAACAATGCGTTCAAGCCGAAATTGCATCGCTACGCCGTCAACATGGCAGAAAGAGCTTGCCATGTTGCCAGCTACGCGCTGCAATTCGGCTTAACTTAGGCGTTAGGCCCCTAAATCATGCTCACCACGGTCGGACGCTACTTTGATCCTTGGGAGGCGCATATCCTTCG
>NZ_JBSVRG010000023.1:0-5104 GCF_054052045.1 Luteimonas sp. A277 | reverse complement strand
GGGTGGCGAGTGGCGGACGGGTGAGGAATACATCGGAATCTGCCTATTTGTGGGGGATAACCTCGGGAAACCGGGACTAATACCGCATACGACCTACGGGTGAAAGCGGAGGACCTTCGGGCTTCGCGCAGATAGATGAGCCGATGTCGGATTAGCTAGTTGGTGGGGTAAAGGCCCACCAAGGCGACGATCCGTAGCTGGTCTGAGAGGATGATCAGCCACACTGGGACTGAGACACGGCCCAGACTCCTACGGGAGGCAGCAGTGGGGAATATTGGACAATGGGCGAAAGCCTGATCCAGCCATGCCGCGTGGGTGAAGAAGGCCTTCGGGTTGTAAAGCCCTTTTGTTGGGAAAGAAAGACGTCCGGCTAATACCCGGATGGAATGACGGTACCCAAAGAATAAGCACCGGCTAACTTCGTGCCAGCAGCCGCGGTAATACGAAGGGTGCAAGCGTTACTCGGAATTACTGGGCGTAAAGGGTGCGTAGGTGGTTCGTTAAGTCTGATGTGAAAGCCCTGGGCTCAACCTGGGAATTGCATTGGATACTGGCGGGCTGGAGTGCGGTAGAGGGTAGTGGAATTCCCGGTGTAGCAGTGAAATGCGTAGATATCGGGAGGAACATCCGTGGCGAAGGCGACTACCTGGACCAGCACTGACACTGAGGCACGAAAGCGTGGGGAGCAAACAGGATTAGATACCCTGGTAGTCCACGCCCTAAACGATGCGAACTGGATGTTGGGTTCAATTAGGAACTCAGTATCGAAGCTAACGCGTTAAGTTCGCCGCCTGGGGAGTACGGTCGCAAGACTGAAACTCAAAGGAATTGACGGGGGCCCGCACAAGCGGTGGAGTATGTGGTTTAATTCGATGCAACGCGAAGAACCTTACCTGGCCTTGACATGTCGCGAACTTTCCAGAGATGGATTGGTGCCTTCGGGAACGCGAACACAGGTGCTGCATGGCTGTCGTCAGCTCGTGTCGTGAGATGTTGGGTTAAGTCCCGCAACGAGCGCAACCCTTGTCCTTAGTTGCCAGCACGTAATGGTGGGAACTTTAAGGAGACCGCCGGTGACAAACCGGAGGAAGGTGGGGATGACGTCAAGTCATCATGGCCCTTACGGCCAGGGCTACACACGTACTACAATGGGAAGGACAGAGGGCTGCAAACTCGCGAGAGCTAGCCAATCCCAGAAACCTTCTCCCAGTCCGGATCGGAGTCTGCAACTCGACTCCGTGAAGTCGGAATCGCTAGTAATCGCAGATCAGAATTGCTGCGGTGAATACGTTCCCGGGCCTTGTACACACCGCCCGTCACACCATGGGAGTGGGTTGCACCAGAAGTAGCTAGTCTAACCTTCGGGAGGACGGTTACCACGGTGTGATTCATGACTAGGGTGAAGTCGTAACAAGGTAGCCGTATCGGAAGGTGCGGCTGGATCACCTCCTTTAGAGACCGGACGGCATTCTGCCTGTCCAGGCGTCCGCACAAGTGACCTGCATCCAGTAGTTCCCGGTAAGCCGCGCGAGCGGAGCCGTGGGAGCGTCCCCTATGGGGCCATAGCTCAGCTGGGAGAGCACCTGCTTTGCAAGCAGGGGGTCGTCGGTTCGATCCCGACTGGCTCCACCACGCTTTACCCGTGAGTCCGAAGTTTTTCGGGTCTGTAGCTCAGGTGGTTAGAGCGCACCCCTGATAAGGGTGAGGTCGGTGGTTCGAGTCCTCCCAGACCCACCATCGGAATACTGGATGATTTTGCGCACACTAAAAGAATTTGATCGCGGCGGCGCTGAGGCCGGCGCGTGATCTTTGAAAATGGGATGTAGCGAGCGTTTGAGACGAACTTGTCCAGACGTGTCGTTTGAGGCTAAGGCGGGAATCCTAGAGATTCCTAATTTGAGTCGTTGCATATTCGCGTCGGTGGCTTGTAACCACCGGCACAAGTTAACTCCGAGGCGACTTGGGGTTATATGGTCAAGCGAATAAGCGCACACGGTGGATGCCTTGGCGGTCAGAGGCGATGAAGGACGTGGCAGCCTGCGAAAAGTGTCGGGGAGCTGGCAACAAGCTTTGATCCGGCAATGTCCGAATGGGGAAACCCACTCCGCAAGGAGTATTGCATGGTGAATACATAGCCATGCAAGGCGAACCCGGGGAACTGAAATATCTAAGTACCCGGAGGAAAAGAAATCAACAGAGATTCCCTGAGTAGCGACGAGCGAACGGGGAACAGCCCAAAAGTCGATTTGGTTTTAGCAAAACAACCTGGAAAGGTTGGCCATAGAAGGTGACAGCCCTGTATGCGAAAGGGCCATATCGATGAATGTGAGTAGGGCGGGGCACGTGAAACCCTGTCTGAACATGGGGGGACCATCCTCCAAGGCTAAATACTCCTGACCGACCGATAGTGAACCAGTACCGTGAGGGAAAGGCGAAAAGAACCCCGGTGAGGGGAGTGAAATAGACCCTGAAACCGTGTGCGTACAAGCAGTAGGAGCCCTTCGGGGTGACTGCGTACCTTTTGTATTATGGGTCAGCGACTTACTGTTCGTGGCAAGCTTAACCGTTTAGGGGAGGCGAAGGGAAACCGAGTCTGATAAGGGCGCATAGTCGCGGGCAGTAGACCCGAAACCGGGTGATCTAGTCATGCCCAGGGTGAAGGTTGAGTAACATCAACTGGAGGCCCGAACCCACTACTGTTGCAAAAGTAGGGGATGAGGTGTGATTAGGAGTGAAAAGCTAATCGAACCCGGAGATAGCTGGTTCTCCTCGAAAGCTATTTAGGTAGCGCCTCATGTGAATCCTCTCGGGGGTAGAGCACTGTTATGGCTAGGGGGTCATCGCGACTTACCAAACCATGGCAAACTCCGAATACCGGGAAGGAATGCATGGGAGACACACGGCGGGTGCTAACGTCCGTCGTGGAAAGGGAAACAACCCAGATCCACAGCTAAGGTCCCCAATTCAGTGCTAAGTGGGAAACGATGTGGAAAGGCATAGACAGCCAGGAGGTTGGCTTAGAAGCAGCCACCCTTTAAAGAAAGCGTAATAGCTCACTGGTCGAGTCGGTCTGCGCGGAAGATTTAACGGGGCTAAGTACTGAACCGAAGCTTGGAGTGCACAGCAATGTGCGCGGTAGAGGAGCGTTCCGTAAGCCGCTGAAGGTGGATCGAGAGGTCTGCTGGAGGTATCGGAAGTGCGAATGCTGACATGAGTAACGATAATGCGGGTGAAAAACCCGCACGCCGAAAGTCTAAGGTTTCCTTGCGCAACGTTAATCGGCGCAGGGTGAGTCGGCCCCTAAGGCGAGGCAGAAATGCGTAGTCGATGGGAAGCTGGTTAATATTCCAGCACCTCGCGTAAGTGCGATGGGGGGACGGAGAAGGGTAGGTGTACCGGGCGTTGGTTGTCCCGGGGAAAGGCAGTAGGTTTGGGACTTAGGCAAATCCGGGTCCCTTTAAGACCGAGCACCGAGACGAGCTCACTAGAGCGAAGTCACTGATCCCACGCTTCCAGGAAAATCCTCTAAGCTTCAGCTTACGCAGACCGTACCGTAAACCGACACAGGTAGACAGGATGAGAATTCTCAGGCGCTTGAGAGAACTCGGGTGAAGGAACTAGGCAACATAGCACCGTAACTTCGGGAGAAGGTGCGCCCTTGATGGTGGCTCATGCGAGCTATAGCTGTCGGGGGCCGCAGTGACCAGGCCGCTGCGACTGTTTATCAAAAACACAGGACTCTGCAAACACGTAAGTGGACGTATAGGGTCTGACGCCTGCCCGGTGCCGGAAGGTTAATTGATGGGGTCAGCCGCAAGGCGAAGCTCTTGATCGAAGCCCCGGTAAACGGCGGCCGTAACTATAACGGTCCTAAGGTAGCGAAATTCCTTGTCGGGTAAGTTCCGACCTGCACGAATGGCGTAACGATGGCGGCGCTGTCTCCACCCGAGACTCAGTGAAATTGAAATCGCTGTGAAGATGCAGCGTTCCCGTGGCAAGACGGAAAGACCCCGTGAACCTTTACTATAGCTTTACACTGAACGTTGAGTTCGTCTGTGTAGGATAGGTGGGAGGCTGTGAAACCATGGCGCTAGCTGTGGTGGAGCCAACCTTGAAATACCACCCTGTCGTGCTTGACGTTCTAACCTGGGCCCGTAATCCGGGTCGGGGACCGTGTATGGTGGGTAGTTTGACTGGGGCGGTCTCCTCCTAAAGAGTAACGGAGGAGCACGAAGGTACGCTCAGCGCGGTCGGACATCGCGCACTGTGTGCAAAGGCATAAGCGTGCTTGACTGCGAGATCGACGGATCAAGCAGGTACGAAAGTAGGTCTTAGTGATCCGGTGGTTCTGTATGGAAGGGCCATCGCTCAACGGATAAAAGGTACTCCGGGGATAACAGGCTGATACCGCCCAAGAGTTCATATCGACGGCGGTGTTTGGCACCTCGATGTCGGCTCATCACATCCTGGGGCTGTAGTCGGTCCCAAGGGTATGGCTGTTCGCCATTTAAAGTGGTACGCGAGCTGGGTTCAGAACGTCGTGAGACAGTTCGGTCCCTATCTGCCATGGGCGTTGGAGATTTGAGAGGGGCTGCTCCTAGTACGAGAGGACCGGAGTGGACGAACCTCTGGTGTTCCGGTTGTCACGCCAGTGGCATTGCCGGGTAGCTACGTTCGGAAGCGATAACCGCTGAAAGCATCTAAGCGGGAAGCGTGCCTCAAGATGAGATCTCCCGGGAGCTTGACTCCCCTGAAGGAACCATCAAGACCAGGTGGTTGATAGGCTGGGTGTGTAAGTACAGCAATGTATTTAGCTAACCAGTACTAATGATCCGTGTGGCTTGACCATATAACCTCAAGTAGCCTTGGACTCGACGACACGTCGCAGTTCGTATCGGCTCGCTACATCCCCCCTCTGAGAGCGTGAGCGCGATCGATCCCATGGAATAATTCCGTCGGATCAACCCGCGACCCTCCACCCTCTCCCTGGTGATAATAGCTGCGTGGAACCACCCGATTCCATTCCGAACTCGGAAGTGAAACGCGCACGCGCCGATGGTAGTGTGCATCTAGCATGCGAGAGTAGGTCATCGCCAGGGTTTTT
>NZ_JBSVRG010000022.1:0-6744 GCF_054052045.1 Luteimonas sp. A277 | reverse complement strand
CCCGATGGTGAGCGAATTGCGGTCGCTGGGCGCGGGCGCGCCGGTGCTCATGGTCGAACCGGTCACGTGTCTGTCTTCTTTCTTTGCCATGCGAGGTCTCCTTCTCGGCAGGTACCGGGAAGATGATGCCCCCCGATATGTTGCAAGGACGTTAGATGTATAGAGGCCCGAAATGCCCGGGCCTTGGAGAAGTGATCATCCAGCCGCGCTCATCACCTGCACGTCGCCGGCCTTGGTCTGGCCCTTGTTGCCCAGGCTGTCCTGATGGGTGATGAGCAGTCAGGCACCCCTGGGAAGAACCGTCAGGACGCGGGCGATGAAGTCGTGGAACTCCTTGAGGTAGTCTCGAAGGAATTTCGCCGTGGAATCATCCGCGATCTCGCCGGCCTCGTTGATCATCCCGTCCTTGAACTGGATATAGGCCTCCGGCGCGTTCATCTGTGGGGAGTTGAGAAAGCCCAGGATGCTGCGCAGGTGTTGCTGGCCCACGGCGGTCCCGATAGAGCCCGGTGAGGTACCGATCACGCCCGAAGGGATGTTGGCGAAGGAGTTCGTGCCCCAGGGCCGGCTGGCCCAATCGATGGCGTTCTTGAGTGCGCCCGGCACCGACCGGTTGTATTCCGGGGTGATGATGAGGATCGCGTCCGAGGCCTCGATCGCCTTCTTGAACTTGCGGCCGACCTCGGGGTAGTCGTCGTCGTAGTCATAGCTGTACAGCGGCAGATCCTTGAACGGGATCTCCTGGAACTGGAGTTGCTCCGGGGCCAGTTTGAACAGCGCGCTGGCGAGCTTGCGGTTGATCGATTCGGTAGCGAGGCTACCGACCAGGTAGCCCACTTTGTACGTTTTCATTGTCATCTCCAAGGTGGCGAATTGGCCTGCAGCGGACGCTAAACCGATGTGAATCGCCCCGGCTTCTGTAGACACCCCGAAGCCTCAAAGTGATTGCCGCTTTTCGAACTCTACCGGAGACAGGCCGTTATTGTGGCCGTGCTGCCTTCTGGAGTTGTAGAACATCTCGATGTAGTGGAAGACGTCCGACTTAGCATCCTCGCGAGTCGGATAGATCCGGCGCTTGATGCGCTCGCGCTTGAGGAGCTGGAAAAAGCTCTCGGCGACCGCGTTGTCATGGCAGTTGCCACGTCGGCTCATGCTGCTGACCAGACCGTGCGCCTTCAGGAAGTCCTGCCAGTCGTGTCCGGTGTACTGCGTTCCCTGGTCGGAATGCACGAGCACGCCGCGGGGAGGCTTGCGCCGCCACACCGCCATGATCAATGCCTGCAATACCAGGTCGGTATGCATGGTCGATCCCATGGCCCAGCCAATGATCTTCCGGGAGAACAGGTCCATCACTGCCGCCAGGTACAGCCACCCTTCGTGCGTGCGGATATAAGTGATGTCGGTGACCCAGGCGCGGTTGGCAGCGACTGGGTCGAATTGCCGCGCCAGGTGGTTGTGGGCCACGACGGCCGGCTTGCCACCCCGCATGCCGGGGCGGCGGGAATAACCTACCTGCGCCCTGAGGCCCTCGTCGCGCATCAGTCGCGCGACGCGGTGCTTGCCGCAGACCTCTCCAAGATCATGCAAATCCCGGGTGACCTTGCGGTAGCCGTAGACGGTTCCGCTCTCCAACCAGGACTGTTTGATCAGGCCCAGGATGCGCTTGTCCTCTTTGGCCCGCGCCGATAGCGGTGCGCGACGCCACGCGTAGTAGCCACTGGGGTGCAAGTCCAGGACCCGACACATGCTGCGCACCCGAAATTCCTGCTCGTGTTTGCGCATGAAGGCGTACTTCACCCGGACTGCTTGGCAAAGTACGCCGCGGTGAGTTCAACCGGTCAATTCAACAGCCCTTACTATTGTGCTGACTTGGAAGGTGAACTCAATGGCGCGAACGAGACGTCCTGGGCTATCAGGTGCTCAGAAAGCAGAGGTCTGGCGTAGGTGGAAGATCGGGCAGTCGCTAAGCGACATTGGCCGAGCGTTGGACAAACACCCTGGATCGATCCACGGCGTCGTTGCGGCCAATGGCGGCATCGTCCCCCTAGTCAGGCGGCGCGCTCCAATGGCGTTGTCGCTAGGCGCACGGCGACCAAGGGTCCGACACGCCATCGTCGTCGAGCACCGGCAGAACGTTCTTGGTGGAAGGCGAGAAGCCCGGATTCATTTCTTCCCGCTCATTGGGCAGGGCTACCCAAGTTTGAATGCCATCGATAGCCGTTGGTGCGCAGCTCCTCAAAGCGCTCAAATGAGTGATGTCGGTGCCGGCAGTCATCCATTTCATCTTTCCCGGGCGTATCGCCCACTCGGAGCCCACGCTAAGGCGGTGCATGATCTCCTTGGCTAACAGATAGGTGATGTGCACTAGGCTTTAGGACCAATAGATGGTGAGTGCGCCCTCGTCTCTCGCTTGACTCATAGCGGTTTCAGGCTGCAAGGTCGCATGCTAGTCAGATGCTGCTGGGTTCCTAAACTTCTGAGAAAGCCTCCATCCAGCGACATGCGAGGCCATGAATAGCACGGACGCACTGCCGTCTTTGAGCTCGAGCACTGAAGATAGGAGGCAGGCTGAAATGGCGAAAAGCGCAGTTAACACGACCTCTAGAAGGGGGAGCGATGGGAGGGCGCGCAAGGATATTTTCCAGCCACAGCACCCAATGCGATGGCATCCAAGCTTTGCTGCAATGTAGATCAGCGCGAGTGAAGCAACGAACGCGTCGAAGATCTTGAGCGTGGTAGGCCACCCGTAAAGAAAGAACCCTGCGCCAGCGATCCAGGCTGTCGATAACACAAGTGCGCCGGACCAACTGACCGAATCATCACCGCGGAGTAATCCTCGGAACTGTACGCCATAGAGCAAGGACAGGCCGAGGACAAATCCGAAAAACGAAGTTCGATAGAATTCTCCGGTCTCCCTCAGAATCCATACTGTCAAACCAATCGTTCCTACGAGCCCCGCTGCAGCTCTGAGGTGCCTTGAGGCAAACGCGACCAATCCGCCGGCGACGTGCTGATCGAGAGATCTACTCATCAGCTTCGCAGCGTTCGATGATCTGCAACGCGCTCGCAGTGTTCACGCGAATGGATCCGTTCTCGAGCAGCGGTTCGATAAATTGTCTGGTGGCCTCGGCGGCAGAAGAGGACGCCACCTGTAGTTGCATTGCGGCACCGGGGAGGAAGCCTTCGTGAATGTTCCCGATGACGTCAAGCTGCGCACACAGCCCGTGCATGTAAGCAATAAATTCATTAGAAGAGCGAAGCTCTTGGCCCGAGATGGACGCGTAGACATGGAAACCCTCGTGCCCAATGAGGTCGATGACGTTTCGCAACATCAATTCGCGATCAGGGAAGTAAGGGATCGCAAAAGTAAGGTTTGGATATTTCCCATAGCGGGTTCCCAGGAAGCTCCGCGACAGTCCTTCGGGAATTACGTCGATCCTGAAGCGAACGTCCGCCTTACCCATCTGGCGATCGAGAAAAACTAGTGCAGCCGATGCGGCTTCGCATAGCTCATCCGCGTAGTGCAACGACTTTTCGTCGCCAAGGACTAGGCGAAGCTGGACGCGCTTATCGGCACACTGAACTCGTTGGGACGGCTTTTTAGATTCGGCTTGCCCAGGGATGAAGTACATCGACTTGGAACGGAAGAAGGGGCCGAGGCGCGCGATGGTTTGACCATTCGCCCCGAATCTTGACACACCCTCATAACGGCTGCTATCGAAAGATACGCATCCAGGAAGCAGGAAAATGAGGAGGAGTGCAAGCGGGGACATACCCCGCTTGCTCCATCCTCTGATTATTGAATCATGCATTGATGCTGGGTGACGCCTTGACACTCCCCAGATACCAACGTGTGGAAGGAACTGGTAGTCTGGCCCTCGTACTTTGAGGCAAGCGAAACGACCCTAGTTCCCGTGAAGTTCGGGCTAAATGAGTTTGTCTCAAAAGAAAACTGCGTAGCGTCACCCAGATTGGAATAAGCCCAAGTGTTGACGGCATCCGGGTTGGTGAACTTTATCAGCGTACCGACTTTGGTCCATGCGAACGCTTGGGAAGCCACAATGTAGTTGTCCGCCCGCTTCAAGGTGAATACACCCATCCCGCTCTGCGGATACGTCAGAGTCGATCCAGAGACATCAATAGCGAATGCCGCTGCATCGGGAAGAACATCAGTCGACGCTAACATTGCCCTCAGAGCGCCACCCATACCGAATGGCAGTTGAGGCTCGCCCGGATCGCGGCCCCCGCCTCCGCCGCCAGGTCCACCGGGGTTGGGGGGGCTTGGTGGATCGGGGCTAGGCGGCGGTGGCGGGGATGGGGTTGGACCTCCACCACCACCTCCATACTCACGCGACCATTCGAATCCAACCTTGTAGTCGTTCTGAGTGATCTCGCCATATACGCGTTGCTTCTCGACATAATCTTCGTCCCCGCAAGCTGCGGTGCCGAGCGCCAACATGGACAGTCCAAGACTCGGAAGCTTCGAAATTTTCTTCATTAGTAAAATCCTTTTACTAGGATCGATCTCTATACAGCTCCCACCCACGAATGTCAACAGGCGGCGAGCCACGGCGGATTTCGGAGCTTCCACCCTTTGAGAGGGTGAAGCCTTGTAGAAGACCCAAAATATGGTGTTCCACCGAGCCCGACGAGCGGACAGTGCGGATCCTGCTGGAGCACCAAGGGGACCAGGGGCGCAGTGGGGGACTATCGGCTTGATCGCCAGGAAGGTGGGCTGCATGCGCGAGTAGCGGCGTCGCTCGGTGCGCTTGTCTGAGAGGGTTCTAGCGTTACGCAGCGAGCCCGCTATGGCAGTCTTGGACAATGGGGGCAATCCAAAAGATCAGGTGGCGTGGAATTCTGCGATTGGCCAGGAACTCAAGCGACCAGCTTCTACAGTCAGTCCTATCCGCTCTCTTTACATAATATACATTATGCGCAGTTGGCTGCGAAGGCTGGTCGCACGCTTTGCGACCATGGGCCGCCGCTTTGGAGCCTTGCATGCACCCGCCTTGCTGGCCTGAAGGCGCACCCTGTCCCAACTGGTGCGCCCGCGAGAACTACAGCCGAACCGTCCACAACCATCACCATCTGCCTGGACCATGGACCGGCTGGCGCTTCGCCGGTCGGTGGCTGATCAACCCGGCTGGAGAGCGCATCGCCCCGCACACACTTGACAGGTGGATGTGGCGACACATGCGGATTTTCTACTGATGGGCCAATAACTTACGAGGCCCGATCAGATCCTCGAAATTTCCCGGCCGCGCTGAAAAGCGTCTTCATGGATGCAGGCCGGCCACTTGGTCACGCGTGGAGCTCCACGCAACCGGACCGGGAGCCACGCCGGCAGAAGCGGTCGCCGTGGTCAGGCCTGCGGACCGTGGCCCAGCACCTCGACCACGATGACCCGCGATGGCTGCGGTCAGTCGTCAATCTCGATGAACACCGGCTCCAGCGACGGCAGTGCCCGCAGCCAGCGATAAACCGTGTCCAGGCTCGCCCAAATGCGCGGTTCACCGCGTGCCGTTTCGATCAACGCCCGCTCAGCGTTGGTTCGGCTGCCGGCGTTGTGCTGGTACAGAAAGACCTGCCAACCGCCCGAGTCACGTTGCAAGCGTGCAATGGAGAGCGCACCGGCGCGGGCGACGAGGACAAGGCCCGCAGCGGCTCCGGCTGTTATCTTGCCCCCTGGCAATCAGGGGGATATTTCGATGCGGGGACAGGTTGACCATTTGGGCCGATGGCAGGCCATCGCCTATATGACGCTGGCGGCGCTGGCGATCACCAACGCAGCGTGGTTCTACAACTGGCGGGTCAAGGCGAACGACCACCATCAGGCGCTGATGCTGGAGCGATCGAAGTCACCAGAGGAAATTGTGGTCTACCGGTATCAGGATCAACCGCAATCCGCGACACCTGCACCGGCGAAGCTTGACGCAGAGGAACGATGCATGGCCGGCCAAATCCTGCGCAAGATTCCCAACGGATGGGCCGGAACAGGCCGGCGCTGCTGACTACATCACCGGGCGGGTGATGGTTCCAGGCCTCTACTAACGCCGGTAAGGGTGTGCCCCACGCCGAACAAGCCAGTCACCGAACAGCCCATCCACAACCCCGGCGATGACAGACCAAACCAACCGATAGACGATCAGCCCGGCAGCGATGCTCAAAGCAAGAGACCAATCAATTTCCATAAAAATTCCCCTTTGATCAAAGAACAGGCCGCGTAATAGTCCCGAACTGACGATCTACCAGCGGCCTGCCGACAGTGCCAGCACCGCCGCGAACCTCAACCGGCCTATCAACGGTCTCGACCATCGCGGTAGGCTGCTGGCTGGACCCAGCGCCGATAGATTCCGCCCTGGGGGCCTTGTAAGGATTGTAAGGCTCACCCCAGCGGGCAATCATCCGGGCCTCGGCTTCGGGCATGTGCACGCGCGTGCCCTGCTCTGTCTGGCAGTGATAGGAACCGGCTGACCACTCGCCCGAGCCGTTGCGCCCCTCACCCGATGTGATGCAGAACACGCGAGGCTGGGCCACCGCCGAGCGCCCGTCATAGATCGGCGCGGACCAAGGCAAGGACGCCGCACGCGGTTGCAGGTTGGCTAGGTATTCTGCGATCGCTTCGGGTTCATGCTTCTCCAGCGCAGTGGCATTGCTCGCTCCCGGCCCCCCCTGCCCCGGCTGCTGGCCCTGCTGGTGATGCTGCCGCTGCTGACTTTCCTGGCGATGATCGCGGGCCTG
>NZ_JBSVRG010000021.1:0-9024 GCF_054052045.1 Luteimonas sp. A277 | reverse complement strand
TCGCGCATGCACTGTCAGGCATGCGGTCATAGCTGGCGGTACGGGGCCTAACAATTCGTTCAAGCCGAAGCCGCTTCGCGTCTCGGCTTAACTTAGGTGTTAGGGCGCATTCGTGACATCACCACATCTCACTTCATTAGAGACAGACGGCTGGCGGATTGAAGACGGCGAGATTGCGCACGCTGAGAGCCCAGACAAGTTCTGGATTCCTCCGCAAGCTGAGCGTCATACCCTTCAGCCAGGTGACGTCGTCAAAATCATCTTCTACATCCGCGCACCAAACGACTCAGGGGAGATCGTTGACCAGGGCGAGCGTATGTGGGTTCTGATCAAAGGACGCCTAGATGGTTGGTACCGAGGCGAACTGGACAACGATCCGTATTGCACAGACACCATCAAATCCGGCATGGAGCTATGGTTCCAGCCACGACACGTGATAGACATTCATAGGGGCTAATCCATGCTGGTGTGCGCCCTAACAATTCGTTCAAGCCGAACTTGCTTCGTTACACAAAAGCCATGGCAGAAAAAGCTTGCCATGGCTTTGGCTCCACTACGCAAGTCGGCTTAACTCAGGCGTTAGGCCGCTGGGGAGCTACATGTCCAGTCCAACCAACAAGCTTCTGGTAGTCGGCGCCACCCTTAGCGGGATCGCAGCGCTGATGCATCTGGCGTGTCTGGCCGTGGGCGCTCCGCTGTTTCGGCTCTTGGGCGCCGGCGAGCAAATGGCACAACTGCACCTGGCCGGCCACTGGTATCCCACGGCCGTTACCCTGGTCGTTGCCGGCATTCTTGCTGGGTGGAGTGCTTACGCTCTCTCCGGTGCCGGTGTGATTCGTAAGCTGCCGCTGCGGCGTACCGCCCTCTCCGCAATCACGACCATCTACATTGTTCGGGGGGTCGCATTCGTGCCGGTCATGGCGTACTTCCCCGGAAACAGCATGACGTTCTGGGTTGTGAGTTCTTCCATCTGCCTACTGATCGGCCTCGTCCATCTTGTGGGCCTTCGGCAGTCTTGGGGCAGGCTTTCTGGCGGTGCGGCCTAACAATGCGTTCAAGCCGAAGCCGCTTCGTTACGCAAAGCACATGGCAGGTACAGCTTGTCATGTGCTTTGCTCCACTACGCGTCTCGGCTTAACTTAGGTGTTAGGCCGCACAACAGTTTCTCTGCACATGGAGGTTTTATGTCACGAGCACTAGCTGCACTGGTTGCTGTTTCCGCGCTAGCTGGATGCAGCACCGTTCCAGAGTCCTCGGCTGTCGCGTGGCCTGACTGCGCCCAGGCGGAGGCATCGGCATTAGTTGCTCATGGCATACCATCCTCATGGCCAAGGACCGTTGATCTACCGTCTGGCGAGCCGATACAGAGCATTGACCTCGGCCCGGATCCGCCAGATGCGATCCATGATGCCTTCATGCACACACTGTATTTGGCACCCAATCGCAACGCGTTCTATGTGCACCGGACAGGTGGCTTTGCGGGAGTCAACATCATGTATGGCCCGATTTCCCTGCGCAGCCGCTGTCAGGCGCCCATCCCAAGTGCGGCCTAACAATTCGTTCAAGCCGAAACCGCTTCGTTACACCAAAGGCATGGCATAAAAAGCTTGCCATGCCTTTGGTTCCACTACGCGGTTCGGCTTAACTCAGGCGTTAGGCCGCACTCGGTGCGAGTTCCAGCATCCCGCTATTTCGGTGTGTTCTTTCGGCCGGTTTCGCCAAGCCGGCTGGGTCGCTTCGTTCAACATTGCGTGGCGCAGCATTTGACTCGCCTGAGCATCGCGGGCCAAGAGTTCTGGCGCTTACATCCATACTGCGCTTCGGGTAGCCGGCAAGCCCAGGCGCCGAAGCAAGCTTGAAGCGCAGACTCTTACGCTCGGTCCAGGGCCGCAGCCAGAGCGTGGCAAGTTGTTGTAATGTTTCGGCTCAGGGGTTGGGCTGCGGCGCTTCCAGACAAGTGTTCGGGGTGTCTGGTGGCGGCGGCCTAACAATGCGTTCAAGCCGAAGCCGCTTCGCGGCTCGGCTTAACTTAGGTGTTAGGCCTTGTTTCCCGCACTGACGGAGCAGGGCTAGTCGTCGCCCGTCACATCAGGCTCTTTTTGTGACTGTTGGCTCCTCGCACGCGCGGTGAGGGCATCGGCAGTCACTCGTGCTGCACCTCGGCTTCGGACAGGCGCAGCTTCGGCACAACTACGATCATCCCGAGTCGGCCTCGTTGGGGTTGTCGGTGCGGGTCCTCGGCCGCGCGAGCTGTAGACCTCGGCTCCGCTCTCGCCGGAACGGCCAAGCTTCGCCAAGTTGCGGTAGTGTGCGGTCCAGGGGTTGGGCCCAGGTGCCACGCATCGGCGGCCTAACGAGTCATTCAAGCCGATGCCGCTTCGCGGCACGGCTTAATTCTGGTGTTAGGCGGCAGGGGGAGGTATGCGGCGATTTCTAGTCTCTTGTCTCAATGGGCTGCTGTTGGCGGTCGGGTTCCTGGGAATTTCCTTCGCTACAGACGGTGCGATTGTTCATGCTCACTGGCTTCGTGACATGTTCATCGGCCCTCCGCTCTGGCTTCTACAGACCGGCTTGCCCGCCATTGCACCATCTCTAGCCATCGAGCCCGGTAGCCCGTACAGCGGGGCGGCGTTCTTCGCCCTCTTCTTCATCGTGTTCTGGTGGCTGCTTTGTAGTGCGGTTGTTTTCGCCCTGCGTCGCCAGCCGCCTAACAATGCGTTCAAGCCGAAGCCGCTTCGCGGCTCGGCTTAACTTAAGTGTTAGGCGCTCTTATGGACTCCCGCAGGCATAACTTTCCAAGCAACTGGCCAGCACCAACTGAGTACCTGACGGAGCTCGGGCGCATGACTGCTCTTTGGAGCAGCCTTGAAGCCGCAATGATGGTTGCTTACAGCAAGCTGGCAGGCTACGACGAAATGCTCGATATGCGAGCTATCATCGTCACAGCCCACATGACGTTTCAGCAAAGAATTGATGCAGTCATTTCGCTTTGTGAGCACCTGGCGCCGACTTACTCTAACCTGGCCGGCTACGATGGAACGCATAAGCTCCTAAAGTCCGCTCAAAAGGCCCGCAACAAGTTCTCGCATAATGGAATTTCCTATGACGAGGCCACGGGCAGCGTGACCGTCACCTATGCGACCGCGAGGGCATCGCTAAAACTTCACACCGAGCAGATCCGCTTGGCAGACATAAAAGAGGCGAGCGCAAAGATTCACGAAGCAATCGCTTCACTGCACTCGCTTGTCACGGGGGTCAAGCGCCCACCATTCTGGGATCGCGCCTAACAATGCGTTCAAGCCGAAGCCGCTTCGTTACGCAAACCACATGGCAGGTAGAGCTTGCCATGTGCTTCGCTCCACTGCGCGTCTCGGCTTAACTTAGGCGTTAGGCCGCAAATGATCTATTTCGCAACCTCACGACAAAGCTACGATCATCTGGCCGCATCATCTGCTTGGCCGCCCGCAGTCCTGTGGGTTTCGTCTGGAGTGCTGGACCCATCTGAGCTGAAGGATTTACGCGCAGAAGGATTGGCCGTTACAGACTTCACCAATCCCATGAATCCAAGTGATCTGGCTGAAATGGCAGATGCACTTGACACTATTCGGGAGCATCATCCGGGTCAGGCCGTGTGGGTAGATGGCTCGGTTGCGGCCTAACAATTCATTCAAGCCGACACCGCTTCGCGGCGCGGCTTAATTCAGGCGTTAGGCCTTGTTTCCCGCACTGTTGTTGCCGGGCTCCAGGCAATCTGTAGCGCCTCGCTTATCCGCAGCGTTTGCACCTCGCACGCGCGGTGCAGGCATCGGCAGTCGGCCCTGCAGCAGCTCGGCTTCGGACAGGGCGCAGTGAGAGTTTTTGGCCGCGCGAGTCGCGTGTTCTGGCTTTGGCCCCGGCAAATGCCAGCCTCAGGCCGCTCGGCCAGACTTGTTGTACTGTTCGGCTCAGGGGTTGGGCTGTCGCAAGGTCGGGCGCAAGCTCGGCGTGCGGCGGCCTAACAAGTCGTTCAAGCCGAAGCCGCTTCGTTACGCAAAGCACATGGCAGATACAGCTTGCCATGTGCTTTGCTCCACTACGCGTCTCGGCTTAACTCTGGTGTTAGGCCTTTCAAGCAGACGACTATGCACATCAAGAACAAGTTCGTGAAAGCATGCTTCTCCTGCATCGCATATCTCTTCTTCAATAGAGCAAGGGCACTATGTTTCTGCTGTGCGCTTGTGCTGCTATCTTTTTTATTCGAACAATTTCTTCACTGGCATTCGTTTCTTTCTTCGTCAGGCGCCGTTGTGACAATTGCTGGTTTGTTTCTCAACATCAAGCACTCACTTCATTTCCACTTGAAGTTACCCGTAGCAAACATCTACAACATGCTTACCGGGAGGTTTTCTTTTGCGTCAGAGGTTACGGCCGACCAAATTGCCTACGCTGAGAGTGTCATGACCGATGAGGTTTTTGGTGTGGCATTCATGATAGCTGGCACTCTTATATGGGCTTATGGCTCATATCTCTTTCCAGCCTAACGAATCGTTTAAGGCGGACGGCTTTGCCGTCGATTAACTCAAGCGATAGGCTCGTTATTCAGGTTCTTGATAATTGCTACGAGATTTGAAGGTTCGCTACGCCGGTCACCGGCATTACAGGGGGAGACATGAGCGCAATTCTAGTTGTTCTGGGAATCTTGGCAGTGGGCATTGGCATACTGTCGCTGAGTCAAGCAACAATGGGCGTCGGGGTCATCGCCATCGGTTGCTTTCTGGCTATTCTTGCGAGACTTGCGCAAGCCGAAGCGCATCACAGAGCTGCATCCCGGCCCAAGGCCTAACAATTCATTCAAGCCGACGCCGCTTCGCGGCGCGGCTTAATTCAGGCGTTAGGCCCCATGTATCGATTAATCCTTGCCTGTAGTGGAGTTCCGGAGCAGGTCGGCGCTGCCGCTGCCTGTGACATCGCCGAAGAGTTCACGCACCGGCCTTGGCACCAGAACGTTCAGTGCTCTTGGGACGGCTCTCGGTTGCTGCTGCAAGCGGACAACGACTACGACACAGATGGTTCTGCCCTGGTGGACGAGTTCTCGGACGCCATCGCAGCGTGCATTGCGGAGGGGTTCAATGGCAGCATCACAGTCGAGTCGGTCACAGCGCTGGCTGGGGCCTAACAATTCATTCAAGCCGAAGCCGCTTCGCGGCTCGGCTTAATTCAGGCGTTAGCCGCTGTGAGAGAGAGCTGCGTGGAAACCATTAGCTTCGACGATTTCCTGAAAGTTGAGCTGCGCGTTGGCCGGGTCGTAAGCGCGTCGGTGTTTGCGGAGGCGCGAAAGCCCGCCTATGTCTTGCACGTGGACTTCGGCAAGAACCTTGGCGTCAAGAAGTCCAGCGCACAGATCACGGCGCTCTATCGACCTGAGGAGCTTGTCGGCAAGCTGGTGGTAGCCGTCGTCAACTTCCCTCGCAAGCAGGTAGGCCCTTTAATGTCCGAGTGTCTGGTGACCGGGTTCCATAATGAGCAGGGGGAGGTCGCGCTCTGCGTGCCCGATCAGGCAGTTCCACTTGGTACGAGGCTGCTGTAGTGGCGGCTAACAAGTCATTCAAGCCGATGCCGCTTCGCGGCACGGCTTAATTCTGGCGTTAGGCCTCATAGGACGTAGTCATGCCACTCACAGAATCCGAAATTGAAGAACTCAAGGCGCGAACCAAGCAGTTCGCTGAGAACTATCCCGACATAGAAAATCTAATCGCAAGCGGGAAAGTGAAATACAAATCTGGCTGGTATCAGATCAGCGATTCGGTAACCTTTGATCTTGTAAAGGACTATGTGACGGGTCTCAGATCATCAAATGATGGAAAGCTTCACGTCAAGTTATCCAAGCCAAGCAAGCGGCTCAAGTCGCTAGCGGCCAAGTTATAGTCGCGGCAATGATGCCTAACAATTCATTCAAGCCGACGCCGCTTCGCGGCGCGGCTTAATTCAGGCGTTAGGCCGAACAACGGACCCGTACTCTATGCTCAAAGTTATTGCTCAAGACTTCATCAAGCTGGACTGCGTTGAGGATGTCATGCCTCTGTATCGCGAGCTTGTGGAGAAAACCAAAGAAGAACCACTGTGCGTGTCCTACGATCTCTTCATCGACCAGAAGGATCCTGGGCACTTCATCTTTGTAGAAGAATGGCCTGATCGGACAGCGTTGGATGCGCACTGCAATACAGAACACTTCAAGAGGCTGGTGCCACTGATCGATCGGCATCAAAGATCACCCGGAACTTTCCTGCTTATGGATTCGTTCGAGTGATTCGGCCTAACAATTCATTCAAGCCGACACCGCTTCGCGGCGCGGCTTAATTCAGGCGTTAGGCCCCTTGTTTAGCAAAATCGCAATCTTGATAAACCGCAAACCGGTCCGGCTGGCACTCGCTGCAGTCTGGTTCGGCTGCACGCTGCTACTTGGCCATTTTGTGGTTGTCCTGCTAGTTGTGGGGTACACCGAGCCGCGGCTTTTTTCGCTTGGCCTCGGAGGTGTTGCGGGCCTTCTTGGCGCCTTCTTTCGCATCGGCGCCGGACCACGCTTTTTTCTTCTAACCAAGTGGGAGCGCGGCGGCATAGCTACTTGCATTGCTAGCGGGATAGGAGCCGCTTTCTTTGCAAAGACCGCTTTGCCAGAAAATGTCTACTGGGCCACACTCATCCCAGGGGTTGGACTACTCGGCTTGTTTCTTCTGACCGGCTCAATCAAGGGTTCCGCAGAGGGGCCTAACAATTCGTTCAAGCCGAAGCCGCTTCGCGGCTCGGCTTAACTCTGGCGTTAGACAATGGAATAAGCAATGCTGCTACTCATAGGACTGGGCATCTTGTACGGCGCAGCGGGCCTAGTAGGGTTGCTCCTAGTTTCCGTACGCGAAATCCGGGAAGATGCCTTCTATAATTTCCGGAGCCGCGCGGTAGGCCATTTGACGCTATCTATGGCCTGCTTGTCTGGCTTCAGCATGTTGGCGTGCGCGGTATGTGTCTGGGCAGCCCCTCATCTTGCTCCGGTTTTCGCTTGGACTTCTTTTTGTCTCTACTTGTTAGATAAGGCAATTGATTTATGCATTACACGCAGCTGGCGCTTGTCATGCCCTCGCTGTGTTGCCGCTGGCACCGCGTTCCACGCTTCGTTTGCTGTCGCGCTCACTTTGGTCGCACACTCTGCAGCCAATGTCTAACAATGCGTTCAAGCCGAAATTGCATCGCTACGCCGTCAACATGGCAGAAAAAGCTTGCCATGTTGCCAGCTACGCGCTGCAATTCGGCTTAACTTGAGCGTTAGGCCCCATGTATCGATTAATCCTTGCCTGTAGTGGAGTTCCGGAGCAGGTCGGCGCTGCCGCTGCCTGTGACATCGCCGAAGAGTTCACGCACCGGCCTTGGCACCAGAACGTTCAGTGCTCTTGGGACGGCTCTCGGTTGCTGCTGCAAGCGGACAACGACTACGACACAGATGGTTCTGCCCTGGTGGACGAGTTCTCGGACGCCATCGCAGCGTGCATTGCGGAGGGGTTCAATGGCAGCATCACAGTCGAGTCGGTCACAGCGCTGGCTGGGGCCTAACAATTCATTCAAGCCGAAGCCGCTTCGCGGCTCGGCTTAATTCAGGCGTTAGGCCTCATAGGAGAGGGTCATGGACGGATTCATCATCGCTTTCTCGATCCCGCTGTTGCTAATTGGCGCTCTCGGCTTATTTTATGCAGCAACAGGCCGCTCTCCGGGCACCAACGTAATAACCCGTTTCCTTTTTTGCGTCCGGGGCCGCGAGCAGTCTCGTGGTTTCGTGGCGCTTAGCTCCAGCGCCGCTCTGCTGCTCGCGACGTTCTGGTTGGTCAATGAGTTTAGACTCGGACTTCCGATTTGGCCGTCATTTATCGCTTTAGGGGCGTACGGCGCATTGCTAATGGCGGCACATCTGAAGCACGATGACGCCTAACAATGCGTTCAAGCCGAAGCCGCTTCGTTCCACCAACCACATGGCAGGTAGAGCTTGCCATGTGGTTGGCTCCACTACGCAGCTCGGCTTAACTTAGGTGTTAGGCCGCTCATGAACATTGAAGCGTTTGACAATATTCTTCTTGAGGACACGTTCGTTCTGTCGTGGCGTCAGTCCTCAGATTCGCTCAGCTTCAGCGTTCTGGCGAGCCTCCTGCAGAGCCATCCGGAGGCGACTCCACCGGCGAGCGGAGATTGGGCGTGCTACCGACCCGGCCTCATCCAATTCTCCGGCGTATCTTCTGTTCGCGGCCTGCTTCCCCAAGAGTCGGTTCCGCCCACTCGCGACGCCGAAGGTAGCGTGGACTACGGCTGTATTGACGAGCTTTCGCTTGTCCAGCCAGGCGAGTACCGTATTGCCGGGGAGTTTGGGGTGGTCACGGTTGCCGCAATTGGGGTTTCACTTGCACTTGGCGCCGCCTAACAATGCGTTCAAGCCGAAATTGCATCGCTACGCCAGCCACATGGCAGAAAGAGCTTGCCATGTGCCCGGCTACGCGCTGCAATTCGGCTTAACTTAGGTGTTAGGCCGCACATGCAGCTATTCGCAATCATGCTGGTCCTGGTTGGTGTATTAATCACACCCTTCTACTTCCACGCCCTCGTGTCGTTCAGACGCATGCTCTTGGCGGAGCGCCCTGATCTCGCTGATCGGCGGGGCGCTCTCAGCTTCTTCTATACCGGCATGCCCCGGCTCGCCGATCCAAACGTGAGCATGAGGGTCGTCCGCACAGCTTTTGGCCCCGTGCCTCAGCAGCTCAACGACCCAAGCGCAGTGAAGTATGCTCGCCGCATCCGGCTCAGTCTGCTTGTTGCCGTCCCGGCGTACCTGGCGGCGCTCACCATCTTGCTGGCGGGTGCGGCCTAACAATGCGTTCAAGCCGAAATTGCATCGCTACGCCAGCCACATGGCAAAGAAAGCTTGCCATGTGCCCGGCTACGCGCTGCAATTCGGCTTAACTTAGGTGTTAGGCGGCAAAGAACTGTTTGTTGGAGTGGCCACACCCGCAA
>NZ_JBSVRG010000020.1:0-13093 GCF_054052045.1 Luteimonas sp. A277 | reverse complement strand
CCCCCCCCCCCCCCCCCCCCCCCCCCCCCCCCCCCCCCCCCCCCCCCCCCCCCCCCCCCGCTCCTACAATAGGCAGTCAATTCCGGGATCTGATTGATGGAAAAGCATTACGACCGCGAATATTTCGACCGCTGGTATCGCGGCGCCGGACTGGGCGGACCGCAGCGGCTGGCGCGCAAGGTGGCGCTGGCCGTGGCCACCGCCGAATACCACCTGGAACGTCCCATCCGCACCGTGCTCGACATCGGCTGCGGCGAAGGCGCCTGGCGCGCCCCGCTGCTCAAGCTGCGGCCGAAGCTGGACTACCTGGGTTTTGACAGCAGCGAGTACGCGATTGAACGCTATGGCGCCCGGCGCAATGTGCACTGGGCCCGGTTTGCCGATTTCGAACACCTGCGCCCCTGCCCCCCGGTGGATCTGCTGATTTGCGCCGATGTGCTGCACTACCTGCCGGCGCGCGAAATCGACCGCGGCCTGGCGGGCCTGGCCGACCTGTGCGGCGGGGTGGCGTTCCTGGAAACCTTCACCCGCCAGGACCAGACCATCGGCGACGATGACGGCTTCCTGCGCCGTCCCGCCAGCTTCTACCGGAACCGCTTGCACGCCGCGGGCCTGAAGCAGCTGGGCTCGCATTGCTGGCTCTCACCTGCGCTGGCGGAAGGCGCCACAGCGCTGGAACTGCCGGCCTGAACCCCGCAGCGGTGCCCTTCCCCCAGTTCATGCCGCGCTGACGTCGATCGTATATTCTGCACCGCAGCATTTCTCCGCAGAGGGGTTTCCCCAGCGCATGTTCCTGTATCAGTTCCACGAACTCGGCCGCGCCATGACGGCTCCGCTCACCTATTGGGCCGAAGCCAACGCCAAGGCCTTTTCCACCTCCAGCAGCTGGCTGTCATCGCTCCCCGGGTCCGACGAGCTGGCGGCGGCGAACGAGCTGTTCTACCGGATCGGCAAGGACTACGAGAAGCCCGAATTCGCCATCCACCAGGTGGTCAAGGACGGCCACGACGTGCCGGTGGTCGAGAAGGTCATCGTTGAAAAGCCGTTCTGCAGGCTGCTGCGCTTCAAGCGCTACACCGACGACGCCGAGAGCATCCTGGGCATGAAGGACCAGCCCACCGTGCTGGTAGTGGCGCCGCTGTCCGGCCATCACTCCACCCTGCTGCGCGATACCGTGCGCACCCTGCTGCCCGACCACAAGGTGTACATCACCGACTGGGTCGATGCGCGCATGGTGCCCAGGGAGGCGGGCGGGTTCACGCTGGACGACTACGTTGCCTATGTGCAGGAGTTCATCCGCACGATCGGTGCCGAAAACCTGCATGTGATGGCCGTGTGCCAGCCGGTGGTTCCGGTGCTGGCGGCGATCTCGCTGATGGCCGCAGGCGGTGAAACCACGCCGCTGTCGATGGTGCTGATGGGCGGTCCGGTAGACGGGCGCAAGTCGCCAACCGCGGTCAACAACCTGGCTACCGAGAAGCCGCTGTGGTGGTTCGAGAACAACGTGATCCACCAGGTTCCGGTGAACTATCCGGGCAAGGGGCGCAAGGTCTATCCGGGCTTCCTGCAGCACATGGGTTTCGTGGCGATGAACCCCGAGCGGCACTTCCAGTCGCACTGGGATTTCTACCAGGACCTGCTCAAGGGAGATGGCGACGATACCCAGGCCCACCGCCGCTTCTACGACGAATACAACGCGGTCCTGGACATGCCGTCCGAGTACTACCTGGACACCATCCGGATCGTGTTCCAGGAGTTCCTGCTGCCGCGTGGTGAGTGGGACGTTGCCGGTGAGCGGGTGGATCCGTCCGCCATCTCACGCACCGCGCTGCTGACGATCGAAGGCGAGCTGGACGACATCTCTGGCCAGGGCCAGACCCACGCTTCGCACGAGCTGTGCACCGGGATTCCCGCTGCCAAGCGGGAGCGGGTGACCATGCAGGGGGTCGGCCACTACGGCATCTTCAGCGGCCGTCGCTGGCGCACCCAGGTCTACCCGAAGGTGCGCGACTTCATTGCCGCACACACCCCCGGCAAAACCCCTGCGCCCAAGGCCGCTGCCCGCAAGGCTCCTGTGCGCAAGGCTCCTGCCGGCAAGGCCGCCGCGCCGCGCAACGGCGCCTGAGCCCAGCCTCCGCCAGGCTCACGCCTGCGCGGAGGTCTTGACCAGCAGGTGCTTGGCCAGCTGGCCGTGAAGACTGCCGATGCCCCGGGCCAGGTGCATGGTAAGGAACAGCAGCAGCACGCCTATCAGCGACGCCACTGGCAGCAGCCAGGGCGCATCCTGGACCAGGTCGATGCCTCCGAGCCAGACATTGAGGTGCACCCCGGGCAGCAGCGCCAGCGGCGAGACGGCCAGTGACACGCCGACAGACACCAGGGTGACTGCGACGGTGAAGTAGACGATCCCCAGCGGCAGCATCAGCAGCATGTACAGCAGCGTGCTCCAGCTGCGCGGGTCGGTGAACATGTCGCCGATACGCTGCCAGATACTGCGGCCCCGGGCGCTGTACAGGGGCCGGCGCGGCATGCGCTCGCCCAGCATGACTTCCACCAGGCGGCCCTCGACCAGCGAGAGCACCCGGATCGAGCCGAAAAAAAGGATCACGAACGGAATGCCGATGATGAGGAAGGCAAGGCCGATGGACAGCGACAGTCCGGTGACCACCCAGGTGAAGTAGAAGATGCCGGTGGCCAGTGCCAGCACCATGTAAAACAGCGATGCGTAGGCCCGCGGATCGGCGGCAACGCCGAAGAACCGGCCCAGTGCAGACTTGCGGGCTGCCGGCTGCGGCGGCCGCAGCGCGGTCTGCACCTTGACCTCGGTGTCGCGGTAGATGTCCGCGACCTCTTCCGGTGCCCCGTAGCTGGAGGCCACTGCGGCGATCACCTCCGCCTCGCTCCGGCCCGGGTTCTCGGCCAGCTCCGATCGCAGGTACTCCTCGGCGTCGTACAGGGCGTCCTGCACCAGGGCCGCGTCGGCGCCCGCAAGCTCCTGGCGCAGGTGCGCGAGGTATTCAGGGATATTGGTTGGCAGGACTCGGGCGTTCATGGATTCACTCCCTCCAGAATGGAATCGACGGCATCGCGGGTGGCACTCCAGGACCTGGCGCGATACTCAAGGCTGCGTCGGCCGGTGGCGGTAATGCGGTAGTAACGGCGCGGTGGACCGGCATCCGAGGGCGCCGTGTGGCTGTCCAGCAGGCCGGCGGTTTCAAGGTTGCGCAGCACCGGGTAGAGCGCGCTCTGCTTGCCGGCCAGCACCCCGTCGCCAAGGGCTTCCAGGCGCTTGGCGATCTGGTAGCCGTACATCGGCTCGGCAGCCGCGGCCAGCACCGCCAGCAGCACCAGCGACACGGTGCCCGTGCTCAGTTCCTTCTCGAACTTCCGCAGCTGCAGCTCGTCGTCGGCGCTGGTGTCACGCATGTCTTCTCCAAAGCATGTAGCGAGACTATGCATAAGTTATGTATAGCGAATGTGCCAGTAGTCATTTCTGCCAGAATCGTGGCTTTCCACATCCGGATGGCCGATATGCCTCACTGCCGCTTTTCCCTGCCCGCCCTGCTCCTGCTTGGCGGCATGTTCCTTGCTGGAATGTTCAGCGCCGCTCCCGTCACCGCCGAAGAGCCGCTTCCGTCTTCCATGGGCGAGCTGCTGGAATCATCCAGCGCGGATGACTGGCGCGAGCTGGATGCGGACAACACCCTGTACCTGGAGCTCGACACCGGTCGGGTGATCATCGAGCTGGCGCCGGGGTTCGCTCCCGCGCACGCGGAAAACCTACGCACGCTGGCGCGCGAACACTTCTGGGACGGGCTTGCGATCTACCGCTCGCACGACAACTTCGTCGTCCAGTGGGGTGATCCGGCGGAAGGTGATGCGCGGCGATCGCTTGGCAGCGCGCGCGATGCACTGCCGGCCGAATTCGAGCGCAGCGCCAGCGGCCTGGACTTCCATCGCCTGCCCGACGCCGACGGCTGGGCGCCGGAGGTGGGCTTCGTGGCCGGGTTTCCCGCCGCGCGTGATCCCGATACCGGCATGGCGTGGCTGGCGCACTGCTATGCAATGGTGGGAGCGGGCCGCGGGGCAGAGCCCGATTCAAGCATCGGCACCGAGCTGTACGCGGTCACCGGCCAGTCGCCACGGCAGCTGGACCGCAACATCACCCTGGTGGGACGCGTGGTTCACGGCATCGAGCTGCTTAGCCCGATGGCCCGCGGCTCAGGCCCGCTGGGTTTCTATGAAGATCCTGCACAGCTCACCCCGATCCGGTCCGTGCGGCTGGCTTCCGACGTACCCGAATCCGGGCGCACGCCGCTGCAGCTGCTGCGCACCGATACGCCGCTGTTCGACGCGGTAGTGGAGTCGCGCCGCAACCGCCGCGACGGCTGGTACCTGCAGCCGGCCGGGCACATCGACCTGTGCAACGTCCCGCTGCCCACGCGCCTTGCCGGGGAAGGCTGAGCAGCGCCGGTCGGGGGCTGCGGCCATCACGGAAGCTTCGCCCGGGCAGCCATAGCCTGCGGCTGCCCCTGGACCAGCAAGCGAGACCACCATGCCCATGCTCCACATCCGCCTGACCGGCAACGATGATGCCGTTCGCGGCATCATGAACCTGCTGCAAAGCATTGACGGCATCGAGCACGTCGAGGAAATCGCCGACCTGATGTCGCGCATGGATGATGAAGATTCCAGCTCGGCCGGCCTGCACGACGTGCGCGGACCGGACACGCACGAGATCGAGGTTGATGCGCCCAACCTGTCAACCGCGCGCAAGGTGCGTGAAGCGGTGGAGGCGCTGGCGTTCGACCTGGACGCAATAGTGGAGTTCGAAGAAGACGAAGGCTGACCAGCGGCCCCCGATGCGGGACCATGCGACGCGCCGGACCGCTCTTGTAGGAGCGCGCCACGCGCGCGAAACCGCGTGAATCCCGGCGGCTCGCCGAGGCTTCGGTAAGGGCGCAATGACCGACGCCGCGCCGCAAAGCTCGATGTCACGCGGTTTCGCGCGCGTGGCGCGCTCCTACGGTGGGAGACGGATCCGCCTCACGATCAGCACCAGCACCCCGAGCACCAGGGCGCGCAGCAGGGTCAATCCTGTTCCAGCGCACTCCGGCCGTGGCCGGCTGGTGTGCCGGAGGCGGGTAAACGCCGGCGCTCCAGCCACCACAGCAAGCTGATGGCGCCCAGCCAGGCCAGGAACCATGGCCAGGACGGCCCACGCCGCTCTTCAGTCAATGCCGACCTTGCTGGCTCTACCGTCCCTGACCCGGCTACCAGCCGCTGCGTCGCTTCCTGCAGTGCGGCCGCCTCGATTCCCGGGGCCTCGCCGGCAGCGCGCACATGGAAATGCCAGCGCCCGCCTTCGGCTTCCAGCAGGTGCCAGCCCGCCACCTGCGGCCAGTAGGCAGCGCATCCCGCCGCACCCGCGGCAGGGTCCACCAGCACCGTTGTCACCTGTCCATCCGGAGCCGTCACCACTGCTTCCGATGCCGTCAGGCCGCAGGTAGCCATCCGCGTTCCGGCCCGCGCCCCAGGGTCGAACCACGGCGCGCTGTCGGCCGTCGGCCGGACCAATATGGACGCCATTGCGCTCCACAGTTCCGCGTGCAGGTCGCCGCGTCCGGCCAACGCCAGACGGTAGCTGTCAGTCAACGTCCAAAGGCCCACCCGGCCTCGCCCATGCGCCCGCCACCAGGCGAAGACGGTGTCGGCCCCGGTGCCCAGCGGTACGGCATCGGCAGCTTCCGGTCGCAGTGCGCGCCGCTCCAGCTGCGGCGGTGCTTCGTCAGCCAGGGCGGGGTCGAACGGAGCTTCCGCGCTTCCCGGACCCACGCGCGCGCGCAGCAGGCTGGCATCTGCCGCTGCGGCCAGGGCCACCGGTTCCACATGACCCTCGCCTTCCGCTGCCAGACCCAGGGCTGCCAGATGGCTGCAGGCTGAAGGCGACAGCGGACCGTCCACCCGTACCAGCACCCCAAGGCCGGCGGCCATTCCCTCCACGAGCGCAGCGCGCCGCGTGCTACCCATGCCGGCGAGCGCGCGTGCGTCGACGATCACCAGATCGAAGCCGCCAAAGCCTTCCGACGTGACCGGTGCCGGGCCATCCCCCAGTCCCACGCCGCCGCCCACGGAGACTTCCACGTGCAGGTCCAGCCCCGCATCCGTGGCCCAGCGCCGCAGGTGGCGGAACTCGGGGTTGGGCGCGCCGGCAAGCAGCAGCACCCGGGGTGGCGGATCAGCTGCGATCTGCACAGGCACCTGGGCCCGGCCTGCATCTTCGCCGGCGCTGTCGAGGACCTGGACAGCGTATTGCGCCAGCCCGGGCGCGCGTGCGTGTCCAGCCAGGCTGAAGCGCCCGCTCTCATCCAGTTCCACGGCGCCAGCCACCTGCCCCGCAGGATCCAGCAGTCGCACCTGCCCACCCGCGAGCCCTTCCACCCGACCGCTGACGGAGAACTCCGTCCCGGGCGCCACGCGCGAAGGTGCGTACAGGTGGGTCAGGCCCTGCGGCAGCTGTCCAGGCTGGAAATCCATCAGCAGGCCACGCGCCACGTCGCGGTCGCGCGGTTCCAAGCCGTGTCCCAGCACCTGCAGCGCCATGCCCGGATGGCGGCGCAGCGCGGTGGCCAGATCCGGCACCGGTATGGCGTCCGGCATCTGCGGGGCCTCGGGCAGGGACACCACCACTGCCCCCGTGGCCCGGGCAGGATCCGCCTCTGCTGTGAGCACGCTCAGGGTGCCGCTTTGCACCGGCAGCTGGGGTGGCACCAGGGTCAGGTACAGCAACCCGGCGCAGACGGGCTGCAACAGCATCAGGACCGCAAACTGCCCGAACGGGGCGGCCGTCCGACGCTGACGCCACAGCAGGCGCACCCAGGCCAGCACGACCGCCAACGCGAGCAGCAGGGGCAGGAGCAAGGTCGCGTTCAAAGCGCATCCTCCATCTGCAGCGCATCTAGGTACCGGCCGCCCGCTGCATCCGCCTCAGCGCGGCGCGGCACCTGCGCAGCCGGGCGCTCGATCAGGGTCCACAGCAATGCACGCAGGTCCCCGCGACAGGAGATACAGGCGGGCTCGCTGCGCAGGGCATCCAGCGCCGCGGCGAGCGCCAGCGGATCGTCGAGGCGGTTCCCGTTGGCCGCGGCCCAGGCATCCAGCAGCTCAAGGTCCGCGCCTTCGATACCCGGGGCTTCCGCCATGGACTGCCACAGGAATTCAAGCTCATCCCCACCCGCGTCGCGCAGGGTCGGCGCCAGCGCCCGGCGGGCAATGCCGTCGCGCTCGCCACCCAGGCGTCGGCTTTCATCGATCGGCGGCAGCTGCGTGCCGACGCGGGCCAGGTAAATGCGGTCGGCCTCGCGGACCTGCTGGATATGGGCCAGCGCGCGATAGGCATACGGCAGCGCCCGTTCCGGATCGCCCTGACGCAGGGCCAGTTCTGATTGCCACATTTCGCCCAGGGCCAGGCGCAGGGTTTCGCGGGTACGCGGGTCCAGTAGGGTCGCGGCCTCGGGCAGGTCATGCAGGTGGGCGTACTCCTCCAGCACGCCCTCCATGCTGCCGAATGCGGCCGCCTCGCGCGGCTGCCCGCCCCCATGGTCGTGGTCGTGCAGATCGGCCATTCCGACGCGCGCGTGGTCACCGTCGCCACCGGCCGGCGCGGAGAGCGGCTCGGGCTCCTGGCCAAAATCGTCGATCGGCAGCAGAGTCGGCGCCGGCACCGGCACCGGCGGCGCATGGTCAACCGGCAGGCCGGGGCCGTCCTCGGCCTCTTCGCCCATGAACTGGCCGTAGCGCAGGCGCAGGATGCGCTGGTCAACGCCCAGGGCATCAGAGCGACCGGCAAACTGCTCCGGTGCCAGTGCCGGCCGCTGCTCCAGCAGCGCTTCGGCGTCGATGATGATCTGGCGCTGGCTGCGGAAATACGCCGGCAGCACTTCGCGCGCAAAGGCATCGAGGCCATCCACATCAGGCGGCGGCGCCGGTGGCCAGCGCAGGATCAGGCTGGGGCTGCGGCCGGCCTGCGGGCCGGGCGCGCGGTTGTCCCGCACCTCCAGCCGGACCACCAGGTCTTCCCCAGGCTGCAGCCCAAGTACGATCGGATCCAGGGCGGTTTCAAAGCGCCTGCGCGTTGGCGGTCCGCTGCCGCGGACGGTGCGGGCACTCTCGGTGAAGGTGATGTTTTCGCCGGTGCCCTGGGCCAGGGTAAGGCGCAAGGTGGCATTGGCCGCCACGCCATAGTCATCCGTGGCTTCGAAAGCGAGCTGCCACTGCCGCTGGCCCGGCTCCATCAGGCTCAGGCTGCGTTCCGGCGCCAGCACCCGCACCGAGGGCGCCTGGTCAGCGACCGCGTCCAGCCGGTGCAACGGCGGCGCGGGCTGCGGCGCCGCGCCTGCAGGCAGGATGCGATACAGCACGGAACGGACCAGCACGTGCGCTGCGCTCCAGCCGCCTTCGGCCAGCTCCATGGCAGTCTCATCGCCGTCATGGAAGGCCAGCGCGGCGCCATCGGGCTCAGGGACGAAACGCAGGGTCCAACGCAGTTGCGAGCCTTGCGGTGCTTCGACGTCCAGCGTTTCAGCATCCCAGGCCCCGAGTCCGGTATAGGCAGGCGGCTCGATCCGCAGTCGCCACGCTTCCAGCCGGGGCGCGCCCGGCACGACGGCCTGCGATGGCGCAGCGCGCATGCCGTCGCGGTCAACCTGAGTGGGCCACATCAGCGCGGCAGCGATCACCAGCGCAGCCCCGCCGGCTGCGACCGATGCGGGCCGCCGCGGCCACGGCGGCCGCAGGTCCGGCATGGGGGTAGTGGCGATGCGCTGGCGCAGGCGTTCACGCTGCAGGAGCTGCAAGGGCGCGAGCTGTGCTCGGGCTGAAAACAGCAGCGCGGCACTGTCTTCCATATCGCGCCGCCGCGCGTCCAGCGCCCGCGCCAACCAGTGGGCATTGATCCGGCGTGCACGCCAGGCGGTGAACGCCGTCGCAACGGCCAGGCCCGCAACGGCTGTCGCGACCGCGGCGCCGGCTCCGCCAAACCGCCATGCCAGCACCGCGGCTGCGGCTACTGGCGGCAGGACAACCAATGCGCTGGACAGCACCACCCGCAGGCGGATCGCACGCATTGCCAGACGCAGGCGCAGCGCGGGGCTCACGCTTGTTCCCCGGCTGACAGCGCGGGCCGCCGGCGCGAGGTCGCCAGCCAGCGTTCGATCAGGAACAGCAGCGCGATCAGCAGCCCCAGCCAGGGTTTCAGTTCACGCGGGGATTGCGGCCACGCGGTAGTGACCTGCAGCGGCGAGTGGGCGATCGCAGCCACGCTGGCTGGCGGCACCGGCGGATCCTGAAGCACCCCGCGTAGCCGCAGCGGAAAATCCGGTTCCAGCAGTTCAGGCATCTGCGCGGGCGCCAGCGGACGGGTAAAACGCAGCAGCCGACCCCGCCCGTAAGGAGCGCCCTCCACCAGCGGCTCGCCCGCATCGCTGTGCCACCAGGTAGCGGAGCCCGCGGGCAGTTCGACTTCGGCGGAAGCGTCCAGCAGCAGAACGCCTCCTTCGCGGGTCCAATCGAGCACCGCCTCCGGTACCGGCCCGCCGGCCAGCCATGCAAGATGGGTGGCGGCAGGATCGAAAGGTTCGTTGACCGGTTGTGGCTGAAGTGACTCGCCGGCCGGCCCTTCCGCATCGCCCCACGACGCTGCGACCGCACGCAGATAGCGCAACGCGGCTGCCCTGTCGCTGTCATGGCGCACATGCAGGACAAGGGGCTCTATAGGAGATTCTTCCGGTCCATGCATCGTGCCCGGCAGCACGCGCCAGGCAACCGGACGCGACAGCTGCGGCCGCTGCGCATCCATGTTTTCCAGCCGCTCCGGCACCGCCACGGTCAGGGCGGCATCCGGCGGCAGTTCCGCATCCAGCTGCCGCAGCAGGCTGGCGACCGGCACCTGGCCCTCGGGTGCCGGCTGGTCCAACGGTGGAAAGCCGGGCGCCAGCCAGCGCGGCGCCTGAGGGCTGTCGGACAGCGCACGTACCTGGCCCGCATCCACGCCGGGAACCGCCACGGTCCAGCCCGCGACATCCTGTTCGCCATGCAGCACCGGCCGTGCCAGCCACAGCGCCAACAGAGCGAACAGCAGCAGCCGCAGCAACAGCAGCGGCCATTCCTCGATCCGCACGCGCCGCTGCGGGCGCGCTGCCTGGCGCAGCCAGCGCATGGCGGCAAACGGCGTCGGAGCCATCTGGCTGCGCCGCGCCAAGTGGATCAGCAACGGAAGCAGCAGCGCGGCGAGTGCCGCCAATGCTACGGGCAGCAGCAGGCCCAGGCTCATGGTTGTCCCGCCCCGGCGAACAGGCGCCGCAGCGGCAGTTCCAGCGGTTCATCCAACACGTACACGGTGTGGCGGATACCCGCGGCATTGAAGCGCACCTGCAGCGCGCGCTGCGCGGCAGCGAAGCGGGCCAGGAATCCTTCCCGCATGGCCGGGCCGTCACCAGGCAGCTCCGCGCCGGTTTCCGGATCGCGGAAGCGCCGCCCTTCGGTGAACGGAAAATCCCGTTCGGCCACGGTCAGCAGCTGGGCAGCCAACACCTCGCGCCGCGCGCCTGCAAGCCGGGTGGCAAGCGCAACGCTGGTGTCGTCGAAAAAGTCGCCCAGCAGGATCACCACGTCATCCGGACCGATCCGCTGGCGCAGCGTCTCCAAGCGGTCTTCGGTCGGGAAGCCACCACCCGCTGCGGCTTCGCGCAGCGCCAGCAGCAGCCGGTCGCGCTGGCGCACCCCGGCCGCAGGAGGCATCAGGGAGAGGCCATCGTTGCCTGCCAGTGCCAGGCCGAACGGATCACCCTGGGCCAGGGACAATTCGAAAACACACGCGGCCAGCGACTTGGCTGCTTCCAGCCGCGACCAGTCGCCACGACCTTCATCCGCCTGTCCCATCGAGGCGCTGGTATCCACCACTACCCAGATGGCCAGCGGGCTTTCCCGTTCGGCCTCGCGCACGTAGAAGCGGTCGCTGCGTGCGTAGAGTTTCCAGTCGATCCGGCGCAGTTCATCGCCCGGCTCATACCCCCGGTACTGCACGAATTCCTGACCCGCACCGCGCTCGCGGCTGCGGTGCAGGCCGAACCCACGCCCGCCCGCGGCGCGACGCGCACCAATCCGCAGCGCACGCAACATGCCGCGCAGCTGCGGCGGGATCGGATCCCAGGCCATCACCGCGCCCGCTGATCAGTCGGCCGCGGTGCCCGGCGGCGGCACCTCGCGCAGCAGCGCCGCGACCACATCGTCGGCATGCACACCTTCGGCTTCTGCCGCGAACGACAGCAGCAGGCGATGGCGCATTACCGGCGCCGCCAGTGCAGACACGTCATCCCGCGTCGCCGCCAGACGCCCCTGCAGCAGCGCGCGGGCCTTGGCGGCCAGTACCAGCGACTGGGCCGCACGCGGGCCGGCACCCCACTTCACATAGCTGCGCACGGCTTCCGGCGCGCCTTCGCCGGGGCGGCTGGCACGCACCAGACGCACGACCCACTGCATCAGGTCACCACCCACATGCACCTGCCGCACCAGCGCCTGCAGCGCCAGCACCGCCGCTGCATCCATCACCCGCGGCACCTCGGCAGTGCCCGTGCCTGTGGTCTGTTCAACGATCGCCAGCTCTTCCGCCTCATCCGGATACTCCACCCGCAGCTGCAGCAAGAAGCGGTCCAGCTGGGCCTCGGGCAGCGGATAGGTGCCGCCCTGCTCGATCGGGTTCTGCGTGGCGAGCACGAAGAACGGCGCCGGCAGCGCGTGGGTCACGCCGGCATAGCTGACGGTACGCTCCTGCATCGCTTCCAGCAGCGCGGCCTGGGTGCGCGGCGGGGTGCGATTGAGCTCATCGGCCAGCAGCAGGTTGGTGAACACCGGCCCCTTCTGGAAGCGGAAGCTGCGATGGCCGGTGCCGTGATCCTCTTCCAACACCTCGGTGCCGAGGATGTCGCTGGGCATCAGGTCGGGGGTGAACTGCACCCGGCGGAACTCCAGCTCCAGCGCCTGGCCCAGGGTCCGCACCAGCAGGGTCTTGCCCAGCCCCGGCACGCCCTCGAGCATGCAGTGGCCGCCGGCGAGCAGGGCCACCAGCAGCTGCTCAACCACTTCCGCCTGGCCAACCACGGCCTGGCCGATGGCTTCGCGCAGCCCATCCAGCGCGCCCAGGCGCTGCTGTACATCGGATTCGGTCAAGCGGTCGGTCATTGCAGGATTCCGTGGTTCACGCGGTCAGCGCATAGATGACGATGTTGACCGCGAACTTGGTGTTGTCTTCGGCCAGGAAGCGCTTGTTGCGCCAGTCGAAGTCCCATTCGCAGCCGTAGTCCTTGTTGCTGTAGAGCACGCCCAGGCGACCATCGATTTCGATGCCCTTGAGGTAATCGTGGACCAGGTCATCACCCCAGCCGTTGAGTTCGTAACTGGTCGCGGGCGGGCCATCGGGAAAGCGGAAGAAGCTGCTGTAGAGCGGGTGGTTGTTGGGCAGCTTGTGCAACGCCTGGGCGCCGAAGATCGAAGCCATCTGGGCTTCGAAAGACTTGGCGAACAGACCGTCGATGTCGTGGTTGCAGTCGTCGACGAAGACGAAGCCGCCGCTGCGCACGTAGCGTTCGAAGTTGCGCCGCTCGGCGGGGTTGAATTCCACCAGTTTGTGCCCGGCCAGGTAGCATAACGAAGCCTCGAGCATGCGCGGATCCGCCAGGTCCAGCACCTGCTCCTCCGGGTCCACCCGCAGGTTGGTGTAGTCGATCAGCGCGGTGATCACGTTGGACGGCATACGCGCGTCCACGTCCCAATCGCCGGACTCATAGCGCAGGCGGGTAAAGCGGAAGTCATACCCGCCCGCGGCCAGCAGCGGCCGCGGCAGCAGCATCGCCGCCGCGCCGCCCAGCATCAGCTTGAGGAATTGCGCCCGGTTCATGCCTTCATTGTAGGAGCGCGCCACGCGCGCGAAGCCGCGTGACAACTGGCGCTGCGAAGCTGTTTCGGCCACCTCGAAACATGAGGGGCCGGCGGGGCAATCCTTGGCGGGACTGTCGGCGCCATGGACGGCGCCGACAAG
>NZ_JBSVRG010000019.1:0-16195 GCF_054052045.1 Luteimonas sp. A277 | reverse complement strand
ATCCGCGAAGGCGGCCGCACGGTCGGCGCCGGCGTGGTGGCCAAGATCAACAAGTAATGGTTTGGCCCGCGCCTGATGGCGCGGGCCGGCCCAAAAGCCGGAAAAAGGCAAGGCGGCGAGAGCCGCCGTTGCCGTTTCAAGATCCGGCAACAATTCGATACGCCAGTAGCTCAATTGGCAGAGCAGCGGTCTCCAAAACCGCAGGTTGGGGGTTCGAGTCCCTCCTGGCGTGCCATACGCGTTACATGCCTGCGGGCCGCAGCGGTACCAGATGAATAGCAGAGTCGAGCAATCCAAGTCCGCTTCGTCGGCAGATATCGTCAAGTACGCCCTGGCGGTGTTGTTGGTGTGCGCTGGTGTGTTCGCGTTCTACTGGTTTGACGGGCAGTGGCCCGGTCCGGTGCGGGCTTTGGCCGTTGTGGCCGGAGTCGTGGCCGCCGTGGCCGTATTCATGGCCACCCAGAAGGGCGCACAGACTCGCGAGTTTCTGTCTGAAACCCGCTTCGAGCTGCGCAAGGTGGTCTGGCCGACCCGCCAGGAAGCAGTGCGCATGACCTGGGTTGTGGTCATCGCGGTGGTCATCATCGCGATCGTCCTGGCGATCTACGACTCGGTGATCAAATGGCTTTTGCGCCTGTTCCTGGGCTGATGATGGAGAAGACCGACCCGATGGAAACCCAAGGCGACAGCAACAACAGCAACACCAATAGCAACAGCAACATGCGCTGGTACGTCGTGCATGCCTATTCCGGTTTTGAGAAGTCGGTGGCGCAGGCGCTGCGTGACCGGATCGCACGCGCCGAGATGGAAGAGCGCTTCGGCGAGGTGCTGGTGCCGACCGAGGAAGTGGTTGAAATGCGCGCCGGTCAGAAGCGCCGTTCCGAGCGGAAGTTCTTCCCCGGCTATGTGCTGGTGCAGATCGTCACCCAAAATGAGGACGGGATTCCGCGGATCGACAGCGAAAGCTGGCATCTGGTCAAGGAAACGCCCCGGGTGATGGGCTTCATTGGCGGTACCGCCGCCCGCCCGCTGCCGATCGCCGACCACGAGGCCGACGCAATCCTGAACCGCGTTGCCGAAGGCGTGGAGAAGCCGCGTCCGAAGGTGTTGTTCGAGGCCGGCCAGATGGTCCGGGTCATTGACGGTCCGTTCAACGATTTCAACGGCGTAGTCGAGGAAATCAACTACGAAAAGAGCCGCCTGCGCGTGGCGGTACTGATTTTCGGGCGTTCCACGCCGGTCGAGCTCGAGTTCGGCCAGGTCGAGAAGGCCTGAGTGACCGGGGCGGATCTTCCGCCCCTTTATTGCAACCAGCGGGGAGCCCCGCAGCCCACCGGGCGTGCAGGCGTTTGGACCCGAGGAGTTAACAGACAATGGCAAAGAAAGTAGTCGGCTATATCAAGCTGCAGGTCAAGGCCGGGCAGGCCAATCCCAGCCCGCCCGTCGGTCCTGCACTGGGCCAGCGCGGCCTGAACATCATGGAATTCTGCAAGGCGTTCAACGCCGCCACGCAGAAGATGGAGCCGGGCCTGCCGATTCCGACCGTGATCACCGCGTACTCGGACCGTACCTTCACCTTCATCACCAAGACCCCGCCGGCAGCCGTGCTGCTGAAAAAGGCCGCTGGTGTGCAGACCGGTTCGGCGCGTCCCAATACCGACAAAGTCGGCAAGGTGACCCGCGCGCAGCTGGAAGAGATCGCGAAGGCGAAGGAACCTGACCTGACCGCAGCCGATCTGGAAGCGGCGGTTCGCACCATCGAGGGCTCGGCCCGTTCGATGGGCCTGGCGGTGGAGGGCTGATCATGGCAAAGCAGACCAAGCGACAGAAAGCAATCCGCGCGGCCGCCGAGCCGGGCAAGGCTTACCCGATCGAAGAAGCGCTGAAGATCGTCAAGGACCATGCCAGCGCCAAGTTCGCCGAAGCGGTGGACGTGGCCGTGCGCCTGGGCGTTGATGCCCGCAAGTCCGACCAGCAGGTCCGTGGCTCCACCGTGCTGCCGCAGGGCACCGGCAAGAGCGTGCGCGTGGCGGTGTTCGCACCGGACGGTGCCAAGGCCGAAGAAGCCCTGGCTGCCGGCGCCGACGCAGTCGGCATGGAAGACCTGGCCGAGAAGATGCAGGGCGGGGACCTGAGCTACGACGTGGTCATCGCCACCCCGGACGCCATGCGCGTTGTGGGTCGGCTGGGCACACTGCTCGGGCCGCGCGGCCTGATGCCCAACCCGAAGGTCGGCACCGTGTCGCCGAACCCGGGCGAGGCGGTCAAGAACGCCAAGGGCGGCCAGGTGCGCTACCGCACCGACAAGGCCGGCATCATCCACTGCACGATCGGCAAGGCCACTTTCGAGGATGGGCAGCTGGCGGAGAACCTGACCGCGCTGCTGACCGACCTGGTTCGCGCCAAGCCGGCCACCGCCAAGGGCACCTACCTGCAGAAGATTTCGATCAGCTCCACCATGGGCCCCGGCGTCGTCGTGGACCAGGGCTCGCTGGCGCTCAAGTAATACCAGGGATGCCCGCGCGCGACGCGGGCATCAGGCAGTAATTTGAGGGCATCGCAAAGGGCGCTTTTTACCCCGGCGCGGCGTCGTCAAAGACCGCAGGCGTGGCTTGCGCCGCAGCGGCGACGGGCATGGAAGCTCGAGTTGGCATGGAATCGCCGCCGCTGTGCACGCAGATCGCTTAATCCCGGACCGCGCAAGCGCGAAAGGGCCTGCGTAGATGGTCGCCGACCCTCCAGGTTTTCTGGAAACGGCCGCCAACAGGAAGGCCTTCAGGTCTTCCCGGCATCGACGGACCGATGCTGAAACTGGCCCGCAAGCGGCAGGAGCCGCAAGCGGAGTTGAATGAAACGGAGAGTGCAATGGCTCTGAATCTGGAACAGAAGAAGGAAGTCGTTGCCGAACTGGCGGAGGTGGCCGGCACGGCACATTCGCTGGTCGCCGCCGAGTACGCGGGTTTGACGGTCGGGCAACTGACCGACCTGCGAAAGAAGGCCCGCGAGGGCGGCGTGTACTTGAAGGTAGCCAAGAACACGCTGGTTTCGCGCGCAGTGGAAGACACCGATTACGCCGTCATCAAGGACGAGCTGACCGGTCCGCTGCTGTACGCCTTCTCGCAGGAAGACCCGGGTGCCGCCGGACGCCTGATCAAGGAGTTCGCCAAGGCGAACGACAAGCTGAAGCCGCGGCTGGTATCGCTGGGCGGACAGATGTACCCGGGCACCCATGTGGATGTCCTGGCGTCACTGCCGACCCGCGATGAAGCGCTGTCGATGCTGCTCAGCGTCATGGTCCAGCCCGCCACCATGCTGGTGCGCGTGTTGGCCGAGCCTGCCACCCAGGTTGCCCGCGTGACCAACGCGGTCGGCCAGGCCCAGGCCGCCTGAGCGATCAGTTCGGTACGAACCCGTTAAACAGTCGTTTTCCAATACAGTTAATTCGAGGTAATTACGATGTCCCTTTCCAACGAAGAAATCATCGAAGCGATCAGCAGCAAGACCCTTGTCGAGGTCATGGAGCTGGTCAAGGCGATGGAAGAGAAGTTCGGCGTGTCCGCTGCCGCCCCGGTGGCCATGGCTGCTGGTCCGGCCGGTGGTGGCGACGCCGCTGCCGCTGAAGAGCAGACCGAGTTCACCGTGGTCCTGACCGGCATCGGCGAGAAGAAGGTCGAGGTCATCAAGGTGGTCCGTGCGATCACCGGCCTGGGCCTGAAGGAAGCCAAGGACCTCGTCGAGAGCGCGCCCAAGGAAGTGAAGGAAGGCGTGGCGAAGGACGAAGCCGAGAAGCTGAAGAAGGACCTCGAGGCCGCCGGCGCTACTGCCGAGCTGAAGTAAGCGGTCTTTGCGTCGCCCGTTTCAACAGGCGACCAGCCGAGGCTGGGGGCGTATGCCCCCGGCCTTTGGCCGTTGTGGCGACACAACACTGGCAACACCTGACAACTGACATCAAGTCCCCAGTTGGAAGTAGCGGGAGAAGGCGTGCTGGTGCCGGCAATACCAGCGACTTCCCACTGGCGATTTTCCCGGTCGAACACCGATCCCCCCAGAGCCGCGGACGCGCGGTTCACAGATTCAATAGGCGGTCATTCCCATGACGACATCCCAGCAGCAATCGAGCTACTCGTTCACCGAGAAGAAGCGCATCCGCAAGAACTTCGGCAAGCAGAAAACCATCCTGGAGGTGCCGTTCCTGCTCGCCATCCAGGTGGATTCCTACCGGGGGTTCCTGCAGGCGGACCTGACGCCCGCCAAGCGCGTGGACCGTGGCCTGCACGCGGCCCTCAAGTCGGTGTTCCCGATCGTCAGCTACAACGGCTACGCGGCGCTGGAGTACGTCAGCTACAAGCTGGGCGAGCCGGTGTTCGACGAGCGCGAGTGCCGCCAGCGCGGCATGAGCTACGGCGCACCGCTGCGCGTGACCGTGCGCCTGGTGATCTACGACCGTGAGTCTTCCTCCAAGACCATCAAGTATGTGAAGGAGCAGGAGGTCTACATGGGCGAGATTCCGCTCATGACCGACAACGGCACCTTCATCGTCAATGGCACCGAGCGGGTCATCGTTTCCCAGCTGCACCGCAGCCCGGGCGTGTTCTTCGACCACGACCGCGGCAAGACCCACAGCTCGGGCAAGCTGCTTTACAGCGCCCGCATCATTCCTTACCGCGGCTCCTGGCTGGACTTCGAGTTCGACCCCAAGGACGCGCTGTTCACCCGTATCGACCGTCGCCGCAAACTGCCGGTGACGATCCTGCTGCGTGCGCTGGGCTATACCAGCGAAGAGATCCTCAACGAGTTCTTCGAGGTCAACACCTTCCACATCGACCCGAAGGAAGGTGTGCAGGTGGAGCTGGTGCCCGAGCGCCTGCGCGGCGAGACCCTGGATTTCGACCTGGCCGATGGCGACACCGTCATCGTCGAAGCCGGCCGTCGCATCACCGCGCGCCACATCCGCCAGCTGGAGCAGTCCGGCATCGAAGCGCTGGCCGTGCCGGACGACTACCTGCTTGGCCGGGTGCTGTCCCATGACGTGGTTGACGCCGAAACCGGCGAGCTGCTGGCTGCTGCCAACGATGAGCTGACCGAAGAACACCTGGTTGAGTTCCGCAAGGCCGGCGTGGAAGCCGTGGGCACCATCTGGACCAACGACCTGGATCGTGGCCCGTACATCTCCAACACCCTGCGCATCGACCCGACCAAGACCCAGCTTGAGGCCCTGGTCGAGATCTACCGCATGATGCGCCCGGGCGAGCCGCCGACCAAGGAAGCTGCCCAGAACCTGTTCCACAACCTGTTCTTCACCTTCGAGCGCTACGACCTGTCGGCCGTGGGCCGGATGAAGTTCAACCGCCGCCTGGGTCGCAAGGAGACCGAGGGCGCGCCGGTGCTGTACGACGAGCGCTACTTCTCCGAACGCAAGGACGCCGATTCGGTCAGGCTGCGCGAGCAGTGCGGCGAGAGCTCGGACATCCTCGACGTGATCAAGGTGCTGACCGAGATCCGCAACGGTCGCGGCATCATTGACGACATCGACCACCTGGGCAACCGCCGCGTGCGTTCGGTGGGCGAGATGGCCGAGAACACCTTCCGCGTGGGTCTGGTGCGTGTTGAGCGCGCCGTGCGCGAGCGTCTGACCATGGCCGAGACCGATGGCCTGACCCCGCAGGAGCTGATCAACGCCAAGCCGGTCGCCGCTGCGGTGAAGGAGTTCTTCGGCTCTTCGCAGCTGTCGCAGTTCATGGACCAGAACAACCCGTTGTCCGAGGTCACCCACAAGCGCCGCGTCTCGGCCCTTGGCCCGGGCGGCCTGACCCGCGAGCGTGCCGGCTTCGAGGTGCGCGACGTGCATCCGACCCACTACGGCCGCGTGTGCACCATCGAAACCCCTGAAGGCCCGAACATCGGCCTGATCAACTCGCTGGCCGTGTTCGCCCGCACCAACCGCTACGGCTTCCTGGAGACGCCGTACCGCAAGGTGGTGGACGGCGCGGTGACCGACGAGATCGAGTTCCTCTCGGCCATCGAGGAGAACGAGTACGTCATCGCCCAGGCCAACGCGCCGCTGGATGATGGCAACCGCCTGACCGAGCAGTTCGTCGACGTGCGTTACCAGAACGAGAACATGCTCAAGCCGCCGGCGGAGGTTCACTTCATGGACGTGTCGCCGATGCAGACCGTCTCGGTCGCGGCGGCGCTGGTTCCGTTCCTGGAGCATGACGATGCCAACCGTGCACTGATGGGCGCCAACATGCAGCGCCAGGCAGTGCCGACCCTGCGTGCCGAGAAGCCGCTGGTGGGTACCGGCATCGAACGCGCCGTGGCCCGCGACTCCGGCGTGACCGTGAACGCGCGCCGCGGCGGCGTGGTCGAGCAGGTCGACGCCGGCCGGATCGTGGTCAAGGCCACCGAAGAGGAGATTTCCGGCGAGCACGATGCCGGCGTCGATATCTACAGCCTGATCAAGTACACCCGTTCCAACCAGAACACCTGCATCAACCAGCGTCCGCTGGTGAACGTGGGTGACGAGGTGGCGCGCGGCGACGTGCTGGCCGACGGTCCTTCGACCGACATCGGCGAGCTGGCCCTGGGCCAGAACATGCTGGTCGCGTTCATGCCGTGGAACGGTTACAACTTCGAGGACTCGATCCTGCTCTCCGAGCGGGTCGTGACCGAGGACCGTTACACCACCATCCACATCGAAGAGCTGACCGCGGTTGCACGCGACACCAAGCTGGGTCCGGAGGAAATTTCCGCCGACATCCCGAACGTGTCCGAGCAGGCGCTGAACCGTCTGGACGAATCGGGCGTGGTGTACATCGGTGCCGAGGTCCGCGCCGGCGACATCATGGTGGGCAAGGTCACGCCGAAGGGCGAGAGCCAGCTGACCCCGGAAGAGAAACTGCTGCGCGCGATCTTCGGCGAGAAGGCTTCCGACGTGAAGGACAGCTCGCTGCGCGTGCCGCCCGGCATGGACGGTACCGTCATCGACGTGCAGGTCTTCACCCGCGATGGCATCGAGAAGGACAAGCGTGCCCAGCAGATCGAGGAATCGGAGATCAAGCGGGTCAAGAAGGACTTCGACGACCAGTTCAGCATCCTTGAAGCGGCGATCTATGCGCGCCTGCGCAGCCAGCTGATCGGCAGGAACGCCAACGGTGGTGCCGGCCTGAAGAAGGGCGAGACGGTGACCAGCCTGGTGCTGGACGGGATGAAGAGGTCCGACTGGTTCAACATCCGCATGAAGGACGCAGAAGCCGTCGAGGCGATCGAGCGCGCCCAGATGCAGATCGAGACCCACCGCAAGGAGTTCGACAAGCGGTTCGAGGACAAGCGCGCCAAGATCACCCAGGGTGACGACCTGGCCCCGGGCGTGCTGAAGATGGTCAAGGTGTTCCTGGCGGTGAAGCGCCGCATCCAGCCGGGCGACAAGATGGCTGGCCGCCACGGCAACAAGGGTGTGGTGTCCTCGATCGTTCCGGTCGAAGACATGCCGCACCTGGCTGACGGCGAGACCGTGGACATCGTGCTCAACCCGCTGGGCGTGCCGAGCCGCATGAACATCGGGCAGATCCTGGAAACCCATCTGGGCTGGGCCGCCAAGGGCCTGGGTCGGAAGATCCAGGGCATGCTTGAAGCCCAGGCGAAGGTGGCCGACCTGCGCAAGTTCCTGGACGAGATCTACAACCACGACAGCGAGATCACGGCCCAGCAGGTGGACCTCAAGCAGTTCAGCGATGAAGAGCTGATCACCCTGGCGCGCAACCTGGTGGACGGCGTGCCGATGGCCACCCCCGTGTTTGACGGCGCAGCCGAGTCCGAGATCAAGAAGATGCTCGAACTCGCCGACCTGCCGGCCAGCGGCCAGACCCGTCTGTTCGACGGCCGCACCGGCGAGCCGTTCGAGCGCGAGGTCACGGTGGGCTACATGCACATGCTCAAGCTCAACCACCTGGTGGACGACAAGATGCATGCCCGCTCGACCGGTCCGTACTCGCTCGTCACCCAGCAGCCGCTGGGCGGCAAGGCGCAGTTCGGTGGCCAGCGCTTCGGTGAGATGGAAGTCTGGGCACTGGAGGCCTACGGCGCGGCGTACACCCTGCAGGAAATGCTGACCGTCAAGTCGGACGACGTGCAGGGCCGCAACCAGATGTACAAGAACATCGTGGACGGTGAGCACGAAATGGTTGCCGGCATGCCGGAATCGTTCAACGTGCTGGTCAAGGAAATCCGCTCGCTGGCCATCAACATGGAGCTCGAGGAGACCTGAGATCCGGTGAAGGGGGGCTTCGGCCCCCGCTGCGACACATCCCGAATCTCCAATCCCGAATCCCGGAGTCAAACATGAAAGACCTGCTCAACCTCTTCAACCAGCAGCGCCCGACGCTGGACTTCGACGCGATCAAGATCGCGCTTGCCTCGCCGGACATGATCCGTTCGTGGTCCTTCGGCGAAGTGAAGAAGCCCGAGACCATCAACTACCGCACGTTCCGCCCGGAGCGTGACGGCCTGTTCTGCTCGGCCATCTTCGGACCGACCAAGGACTACGAGTGCCTGTGCGGCAAGTACAAGCGCATGAAGCACCGCGGCGTGGTCTGCGAAAAGTGCGGCACCGAGGTCACCCTGGCCAAGGTGCGCCGCGAGCGCATGGGCCATATCGACCTGGCCAGCCCGACCGCGCACATCTGGTTCCTCAAGTCGCTGCCGTCCCGCATCGGCCTGATGCTGGACATGACCCTGCGCGACATCGAGCGCATCCTGTATTTCGAGGCGTTCGTGGTCACCGAGCCGGGCCTGACCCCGCTCGAGCGCGGCCAGCTGCTCAGCGAAGAGCAGTACATGCAGATGCGTCAGGAGCACGGCGACGATTTTGACGCCGCGATGGGTGCCGAAGCGGTGTACGACCTGCTGCGTACCATCGACCTGCAGGCCGAGATGGTCAGCCTCAAGGAAGAAATCGCCGGCACGGGCTCGGTCACCAAACTCACCCGCCTGACCAAGCGCATCAAGCTGGTCGAGGCCTTCCTCGAGTCGGGCAACCGTCCCGAGTGGATGATCATGACGGTGCTGCCGGTGCTGCCGCCGGACCTGCGTCCGCTGGTGCCGCTGGACGGTGGCCGCTTCGCGACCTCCGACCTGAACGACCTGTACCGCCGCGTCATCAACCGCAACAACCGCCTGCGCCGCCTGCTCGAGCTCAACGCGCCCGACATCATCGTGCGCAACGAGAAGCGCATGCTGCAGGAATCGGTTGACGCGCTGCTGGACAACGGCCGTCGCGGCCGTGCCATCACCGGTACCAACAAGCGCCCGCTGAAGTCGCTGGCCGACATGATCAAGGGCAAGCAGGGCCGGTTCCGCCAGAACCTGCTTGGCAAGCGCGTCGACTACTCGGGCCGTTCGGTCATCGTGGTCGGCCCGACCCTGCGCCTGCACGAGTGCGGCCTGCCGAAGAAGATGGCGCTTGAACTGTTCAAGCCGTTCATCTTCTCCAAGCTGCAGCGCCGCGGCCTGGCCACCACCATCAAGGCGGCCAAGAAGCTGGTCGAGCGCGAAGAAGCGGAAGTCTGGGACATCCTGGAAGAAGTCATCCGCGAGCACCCGGTGCTGCTCAACCGCGCGCCGACCCTGCACCGCCTGGGCATCCAGGCGTTCGAACCCGTGCTGATCGAAGGCAAGGCGATCCAGCTGCACCCGCTGGTGTGTACCGCGTTCAACGCCGACTTCGACGGCGACCAGATGGCCGTGCACGTCCCGCTGAGCCTGGAAGCCCAGCTGGAAGCGCGTGCGCTGATGATGTCGTCCAACAACATCCTCAGCCCCGCCAACGGCGAGCCGATCATCGTGCCGTCGCAGGACGTCGTGCTGGGCCTGTACTACATGTCGCGCGAGCTGGTGAACCAGCTGGGCGAGGGCATGGTGTTCGCCAACGTGGCCGAGGTGAAGCGCGCTTACGACAGCAAGGTTGTCGGCCTGCACGCCAAGGTCAAGGTGCGCATCACCGAGACCGTGATCGATGAAGAGGGCAACCGCGAAAGCCGGACCTCGATCGTGGATACCACGGTTGGGCGCGCCCTGCTGGCTGAGATCCTGCCCGACGGCCTGCCGTACGAGCTGGTCAACGTGGAGCTGAGCAAGAAGAACATCAGCCGCCTGATCAACTCCTGCTACCGCCGCCTTGGTCTGAAGGACACCGTGGTGTTCGCCGACAAGCTGATGTACACCGGCTTCGGCTTCGCCACCCGTGCCGGCGTGTCGATCGGTATCGACGACATGACCATCCCGGATGAGAAGAAGGGCATCCTGGAAGAGGCCGAGATCGAGGTGCTGGAAATCCAGCAGCAGTACCAGTCCGGTCTGGTCACCGCTGGCGAGCGCTACAACAAGGTCGTGGACATCTGGTCACGCACCAACGAGCGCGTGGCCAAGGCGATGATGGACACCATCGGCACCGAGATCGTGACCAACGCCTCGGGCGAGAAGGTCGAGCAGAAGTCGATGAACTCGATCTTCATCATGGCCGACTCCGGCGCACGTGGTTCGCAGGCGCAGATCCGCCAGCTGGCCGGCATGCGTGGCCTGATGGCCAAGCCGGATGGTTCGATCATCGAGACCCCGATTACCTCGAACTTCCGCGAAGGCCTGAACGTCCAGCAGTACTTCATCTCCACCCACGGTGCCCGAAAGGGCCTGGCCGATACCGCACTGAAGACCGCGAACTCGGGTTACCTGACCCGCCGCCTGGTCGACGTGGCCCAGGACGTGGTGATCACCGAGCATGACTGTGGCACCACCAACGGCCTGGCGATGACGCCGGTCGTCGAGGGCGGTGACGTGGTTGAGCCGCTGAAGGACCGCGTGCTGGGCCGTGTCGTGGCCGAGGATGTATTCCTGCCTGGCGACGACGAGGATCCGATCGTCACCCGCAACACCCTGCTCGACGAGCAGTGGGTTCAGAAGCTGGACGAAGCGAGCGTGCAGCTGATCCAGGTGCGTTCCACCATCACTTGCGAAAGCAGCTTCGGCGTGTGCGCCATGTGCTACGGCCGCGACCTGGCCCGTGGCCATCTGGTCAACCACGGCGAGGCGGTCGGCGTTGTTGCCGCGCAGTCGATCGGTGAGCCCGGCACCCAGCTGACCATGCGTACGTTCCACATCGGTGGTGCGGCTTCGCGTGCGGCGGCAATCGACAACGTGACGGTCAAGACCACCGGTTCGGTGAAGTTCAACAACCTCAAGTCGGTTGGTCATGCGAGCGGCGGCCTGGTCGCGGTGTCGCGTTCGGGCGAACTGTCGGTGCTTGACGCCCACGGTCGCGAGCGCGAGCGCTACAAGCTGCCCTACGGCGCCCTGATCAGCCTGAAGGACGGCGGCGAAGTGAAGGCCGGCCAGACGGTGGCCACCTGGGATCCGCATAACCACTCGATCGTTTCGGAAGTCGCCGGTTTCGTACGCTTCATCGACTTCGTCGACGGAGTGACCGTGATCGAGAAGACCGACGAGCTGACCGGCCTGGCCTCGCGTGAAATCTCCGATCCCAAGCGTCGTGGCTCGCAGGCCAAGGACTTGCGTCCGATCGTGCGCATCGTCGACAAGAAGGGCAACGACCTCAACATCCCGGGCACCGACCTTCCGGCGCAGTACCTGCTGCCGCCGCGCTCGATCGTCAATCTGCAGGACGGAGATGCGGTCGCCGTGGGCGACGTGGTCGCCAAGATCCCGCAGGAGGCCTCCAAGACCCGTGACATCACCGGTGGTCTGCCGCGCGTTGCCGATCTGTTCGAAGCACGCAAGCCGAAGGACCCGGCGATCCTGGCCGAGAAGTCCGGCATCGTCAGCTTCGGCAAGGAAACCAAGGGCAAGCAGCGCCTGGTGATCAAGGGCACGGACGGGGACGATTACGAGGAGCTGATCCACAAGTACCGCCAGGTCATCGTGTTCGAAGGCGAGCACGTGGAGAAGGGCGAAACCGTGGTGGATGGCGAGCCGACCCCGCAGGACATCCTGCGCCTGAAGGGCGTGGAGGAACTTGCCTCCTACCTGAGCAAGGAAATCCAGGACGTCTACCGCCTGCAGGGCGTGAAGATCAACGACAAGCACATCGAAGTGATCGTGCGCCAGATGCTGCGCAAGGTGGAAATCACCGACGCCGGCGACAGCCGTTACCTGGCGGGCGAGCAGGTCGAGCGCCAGCGCGTGATCGAGGAAAATGCGCGTCTGGAAGCCAAGGGCGAGCTGCCCGCCAAGTGGGACCCGGTGTTGCTGGGTATCACCAAGGCGTCGCTGGCGACCGAGTCGTTCATCTCCGCGGCCTCCTTCCAGGAGACCACCCGGGTGCTCACCGAGGCCGCCGTGCGCGGTACCCGCGACAACCTGCGTGGGCTGAAGGAAAACGTGATCGTCGGGCGCCTGATTCCGGCCGGTACGGGTCTGGCATACCACGCCCAGCGCCAGCGCGGGGCCACCGGACTGACTGATTCGGAGATGGCAGCCCTGTCGGGCAGTGCCGCCAAGGCCGCCGCGGCGCCGGTCGTCGAAGCCGCCCAGGCGGAGCAGGAGACCCCGGCAACCACGGACGACAAGGAGTAATCGGCGTCCGTTGGGGCAAGTGCCGGGGGTTCCGCCCCCGGCACTTGCCAAAAGCGGCCCAAGCCGCTGTAATAGGTCGATACAAGTGGCGGGCGCAAGTCCGTCCCAGATCACGAAATGAGGTTGCACGGATGCGCCTCGTGTTCGGCCCAGGATGGGCGGGATCAGCAGGTGTGCTGTCCGGATCCGTTGCCATGCGCGCGGGCTGGATATGAAAGTGCGGCTGTGCGTTGACGCTATGCGTCCGCGCCAGCTATACTTTTCCGTCTGGGTAGGCTGGGTAGATCCGGCCTGCCTTCGTTTTCACGCATGGGCCACGGCCCCGAACCGACAGAAACCATACGATGGCAACAATCAACCAGCTGGTGCGCAAGCCGCGCAAGCTCGTCACCTACAAGAGCCACTCGCCCGCACTGGAGAACTGCCCCCAGCGCCGCGGCGTGTGCACCCGTGTCTACACCACCACCCCGAAGAAGCCGAACTCGGCGTTGCGCAAGGTCGCCAAGGTGCGCCTGACCAACGGCTACGAGGTCATCTCCTACATCGGCGGTGAGGGCCACAACCTCCAGGAGCACTCCGTGGTGCTGCTGCGCGGTGGCCGCGTCAAGGACCTTCCGGGCGTGCGCTACCACATGGTGCGCGGCGCGCTCGACGCTGCCGGCGTCGCCAAGCGCAAGCAGGGGCGGTCCAAGTACGGCGCCAAGCGCCCGAAGTCCTGATCTGTGGGGCAGGCCTGAAGGCCTGCCATCCGTACAACCCGGCGGGCCCAGGCCTGCCCTACGAGAAACAATCCAATGTCGCGTAAAGGCAATACTCCGCAGCGCTCGGTGCTGCCCGACCCCAAGCACGGCAGCGAGACGATCGCCCGCTTCATCAACATGGTCATGAAGAGCGGCAAGAAGTCCGTCGCCGAAAAGATCGTCTATGGCGCAATGGACGTCATCAGCGAGAAGGGTGGCGAAGCCAATGCCCTGGAGCTGGTCGAGAAGGCGCTGGGCAACGTGTCGCCGGCGGTGGAAGTCAAATCCCGCCGCGTTGGTGGTGCGACCTATCAGGTGCCGGTTGAAGTGCGCGCCTCGCGCCGCATGGCGCTGGCCATGCGCTGGCTGATCGAAGCTGCGCGCAAGCGCGGCGAGAACAGCATGCCGCGCAAGCTCGCCGCCGAGCTGATCGAAGCATCTGAAAACCGTGGTGGTGCGATCCGCAAGCGCGAGGACATCCACCGCATGGCGGATGCGAACAAGGCGTTCGCGCACTACCGCTGGTGATTCCATGGCCGTCTACGGGCGGCCTTGTTCCAAGACGCCGTTACCGGCGTCCCGCGACCCGCCCAGCGGGTCGTGCCCAAGACACGGGCGCCGCCGCAAGGCGGTATCCGCCATCCAAGCCCGGCTTGCTGGGCACAGACACGAGAGACGACCGTGGCTCGCACCACTCCTATCGAACGTTATCGCAACTTCGGCATCATGGCCCACATCGATGCCGGCAAGACCACCACGTCCGAACGCATCCTGTTCTACACCGGTATCAACCATAAGCTGGGCGAGACCCACGACGGTTCGGCCACCATGGACTGGATGGAGCAGGAGCAGGAGCGCGGCATCACCATCCAGTCCGCTGCTACCACCGCGTTCTGGAGCGGGATGGACAAGACTCTGGACGAGCACCGCTTCAACATCATCGACACCCCCGGGCACGTCGACTTCACCATCGAAGTTGAGCGTTCGCTGCGCGTGCTCGACGGCGCGGTGTTCGTGCTGTGCGCGGTCGCTGGTGTGCAGCCGCAGTCGGAGACCGTCTGGCGCCAGGCCAACAAGTACAAGGTGCCGCGTCTTGCGTTCGTCAACAAGATGGACCGCACTGGTGCCAACTTCGCCAACGTGGTTGGCCAGCTCAAGAGCCGCCTGGGTGCCTATCCGGTGCCGATGCAGATCCCGGTCGGTGCCGAAGAAGGCTTTGATGGCGTGATCGACCTGGTCAAGATGAAGGCGATCCACTGGGACAGCGAATCGCACGGCACCGTGTTCGAGTACCGCGATATCCCCGCCGATCTGGTTGATACCTGCACCGAGGCGCGCTCGTTCATGGTCGAGGCCGCTGCCGAAGCCAACGAAGCGCTGATGGACAAGTACCTGGAAGAAGGCGAACTGTCCGAGGCCGAGATCTACCAGGGCCTGCGCGAGCGCACCCTGAAGGTGGAAATCGTGCCCGTGTACTGCGGCACCGCATTCAAGAACAAGGGCGTGCAGGCCATGCTTGATGGCGTGGTCCAGCTGCTGCCTTCGCCGGTGGACGTGCCGCCGGTGGTGGGCATGGATCAGAACGAGACCGAAGTCACCCGCAGGGCGGACGACAACGAGCCGTTCTCCGCACTGGCGTTCAAGGTCATGACCGATCCGTTCGTTGGCTCGCTGACTTTCTTCCGGGTCTACTCCGGCACGCTGAATTCCGGTGATCACGTGTACAACCCGATCAAGTCGAAGAAGGAGCGTATCGGCCGCCTGCTGCAGATGCATTCCAACGATCGTGCCGAGATCAAGGAAGTGCGCGCTGGCGACATCGCCGCCGGCGTGGGTCTGAAGGACGTCACCACCGGTGACACCCTGTGCGCACAGAGCGCGATCATCACCCTGGAACAGATGATCTTCCCGGAGCCGGTGATCTCGATGGCTGTCGAGCCGAAGACCAAGTCCGACCAGGAAAAGATGGGCGTTGCCCTCGGTCGCCTGGCGCAGGAGGATCCGTCCTTCCGCGTGCATACCGACGAAGAGTCCGGCCAGACCATCATTTCCGGCATGGGCGAGCTGCACCTGGATATCCTGGTCGACCGCATGAAGCGCGAGTTCAGCGTCGAGGCCAACGTCGGCAAGCCGCAGGTGGCCTACCGCGAGACGATCCGCAAGACGGTCAAGGCGGAAGGCAAGTTTGTGCGCCAGTCCGGCGGCAAGGGCCAGTTCGGCCACGTGTGGCTGGAGATCTCGCCGCAGGAGCCGGGCGCCGGCTACGAGTTCGACAACTCGATCGTCGGCGGCGTAGTGCCCAAGGAATACATCCCCGCGGTCGACAAGGGCATCCAGGAAGCGATGGTCAGCGGCCTGCTTGCCGGCTATCCGATCGTGGACATCAAGGTGAAGCTGTACGACGGCTCCTACCACGAAGTCGACTCCTCGGAAATGGCGTTCAAGATCGCCGGTTCCATGGGCTTCAAGGAAGGTTTCCACAAGGCCAGCCCGGTCCTGTTGGAGCCGATCATGAAGGTTGAGATCGTCACCCCGGAGGATTATCTGGGTGACGTGATGGGCGACGTGAGCCGTCGTCGCGGCGTGCTGCAGGGTCAGGAAGACAGCCCCTCGGGCAAGGTCATCAACGCGATGGTGCCGCTGGGCGAGATGTTCGGCTACGCCACTTCGCTGCGCTCGATGTCGCAGGGTCGCGCCACGTACACGATGGAATTCGACCATTACGCCGAGGCGCCGGCCAACATCGCCGAAACCGTCACCAAGAAATAATCATCACGATAATCAGGTAGAAAGACATGGCAAAGGACAAGTTCGAGCGCACCAAGCCCCACGTGAACGTGGGCACGATCGGTCACGTTGACCACGGCAAG
>NZ_JBSVRG010000018.1:0-22739 GCF_054052045.1 Luteimonas sp. A277 | reverse complement strand
CGTGGCCGACGCGAGACGTCCGATTCGGGGGACTGGACCACCACCTCCCTTCTTCACCCGGTAGGAGCGCGCCATGCGCGCGAAGCCGCGTGACGGCGGGCGGCCGGGCAGCTTCGGTACCAGCGCTAGGACCGACGCCTCGCGGCGCTGCCAAGATTCACGCGGCTTCGCGCGCATGGCGCGCTCCTACACGGCGGCGGGGCAATCAGCCGGGTCAGCCGGTCCCCGTCGGCGTGCGCCGGACCCTCCTCAATCCAGCAGGTGGGCCACGCCTGAGCGCTCTTCTTCCAGCTCAGCCAGGGTCTTGTCGATGTACTTCCGGCTGAAGTCGTCGACCGGCAGGTCCTTGATGATCGTGTACTCCCCGTTTTCGGTGGTCACCGGGAAACCGAACATCACGCCTTCCGGGACTCCATAGCTGCCGTCGGACGGCACGCCCATGGTCACCCACTTGCCGTTCGAACCCGCCACCCAGTCGCGGATGTGGTCGATGGCGGCGTTGGCGGCCGAGGCGGCCGAGGACAGGCCCCGGGCCTCGATGATCGCCGCGCCGCGCTTGCCAACGGTGGGAATGAAGGTATCGGCGTTCCACTCCTGGTCGTTGATGGCCTCGGCAATCGACGCGCCGTCAGCGGTGGCGAAGCGGTAGTCGGGATACATGGTCGGGCTGTGGTTGCCCCACACGATCAGCTTTTCGATGTCGCCTACCGGCTTGCCGAGCTTGCTGGACAGCTGGCTCAGCGCCCGGTTGTGGTCCAGGCGCAGCATGGCGGTGAAGTTCTGCGGCTTCAGGTCCGGGGCGGACTTCATCGCGATGTAGGCGTTGGTATTGGCCGGGTTGCCGACCACCAGCACCTTCACGTCACGCGAAGCCACCTTGTTCAGCGCCGCGCCCTGGGCGGTGAAGATCTTCGCGTTCTCCAGCAGCAGGTCCTTGCGCTCCATGCCCGGGCCGCGCGGACGCGCGCCGACCAGCAGGGCAACGTCGGCGTCCTTGAACGCGACCTCCGGATCATCGGTGCCGACCATGCCGGCCAGCAGCGGGAACGCGCAGTCCTCCAGCTCCATCATCACGCCCTTGAGCGCGGCCTGGGCCTTTTCCATCGGCAGTTCCAGCATCTGCAGGATCACCGGCTGGTCCTTGCCCAACATTTCGCCGGAGGCGATGCGGAACAGCAGGGCGTAGCCGATCTGACCGGCGGCGCCGGTAACGGCAACTCGGACGGGCGTTTTCATGGGCGGTTCCTCTTCATGCATGTTCGTGTGGGGTTGTCGCGGACACCGCTAGTAGACGCGGTAACCCAGCGGGGTCAGCTTTTCATCCAGGATGGCCACGTTGTAGCCACGCACCACATCCTGGCCAATGATGGTCACCGGGACGGCACGGGCGCCAACCGCGCGCATGGCGCGATCGCCCTCTTCCGTGTCCACGTCCAGGATGCGGTAGCGCACATTGGCGCGGGAAAACTCGGCCTGCTGTTTGCGGCAGTATCCGCACCAGTCGGCCGCCAGCATCACGATGCGGTCCCCGCCGGTGCTGTTGCGCGGATCATCGGGGTGCAGCTCTGCCACTCCGGACTCACCGCGAAAGTGCAGGATGCCGCCGATGAGCGCGATCAGTGCCAGGATCCACAGCGCGCGCATCGGCATGCCTCCTGTCAGGCCAGCTCGGCGAAGAATTCGCGGATCCGCTCCAGCCCGGGCGCCAGCTGCGGCGTCGGGCAGGTGTAGCTGATCCGCATGCTGCGCGGCTCGCCGAACGCCGAACCGGGCACGCAGGCCACGGCCTTGGACTCGAGCAGCGCGGTGCAGAAATCAATGTCGTTTTCGATCCGCACGCCGTGGTGCGATTTGCCGAACGCCACGCTGATATCCGGGAATACGTAGAACGCGCCCTGCGGCCGCGGGCAGACCACGCCCGGGATCGCGGCCATGGCGTCGAGCACCTGGTCGCGCTTGGCCTGGAATTCCTCACGCTTGGCATCCGGCACGTCCTGCGGGCCGGACAGCGCCGCGATCGCGGCTGCGGAGACCACCTCGGGCAGGCTGGTGATGTGGTTGGAATTGAGCGTAGCCACGGCTTGGGCCACCACTTCCGGACCGGCCATCAGGCCGACCCGCCAGCCGGGCATGCCCCAGGTCTTGGACAGCGAATCCAGGAAAATCACCCGGTCGCGCAGCTCCGGCCGTGCCTGGACGAAGTTGTGGTAGCCCACACCGTCAAACACCATCCGGTTGTAGATGTCGTCGGTAATCACCCAGGTTTCGGGGTGCTTGACGAGCACATCGGCCAGCGCGGCGATCTCTTCCCGGGTGTAGACCATGCCGGTCGGGTTGGACGGGTTGTTGAACAGGAACACCTTCGGCTTCTGCGCCAGGGCCTCATCCAGCTGCGCCGGAGTGAGCTTGTAATCCTGTTCCGCCGGGCACGGCAGCAGCTGCACCTTGGCATTGACGATCTCGGCAATGTCCAGGTAGCTGGTCCAATACGGGGTCGGGAAGGCAATACCGTCGCCTTCGTCCAGCAGCGCTTCGGCCAGGTTGTGGATCAGGTGCTTGGCGCCGATGCCGGTCGCGCAGTTGGCGCGGGTGTAACCGGTCAGGCCCAGCGCTTCGATATGGCCGAGGAAAGCATCCAACAGCGCATCGGAGCCACGGTTGCTGCCGTACTGGCCGGAGTCGTTGTCCAGCGCGGCATGGGCGGCGGCATACACATGCTCCCCGGGCAGGAAATTCGGCACTCCGATGGAGAAATTGATCACATCGCGGCCTTCCGCCTTCATCCGGTTGGCCTTCTGGGCCACCTGCATGATGGCGCTGGGCCGGGCACGGCCGACGCGCCGGGCGAGCGTGGGCCGGGCAAGCTTGGGCATTGCTGACACTTCGGGCGTGCTCCTGGGACTGGGTAAACGGCGGATTTTAACACGCGGGTCCGGCGTGATCGGGCCTCTACAACAGGCCTGCGGGAGCCAGGCCTGCGGGAGCCGGCAGCACACACTCCGACCCCGCAGGCAGTTGCACGCCGGGGCATCATGCCGGCATGCACTGCGTGGCGCTCAGGCCGCCAGGATCTTGTTCCACTCGGCCACGCGATCGGCCTTGGCGGCCAGCACGGCGTCCGCGTCACCTTCGATCTTCACCGAGGTGATTCCGTCGCCCTGCTTGATGGCATCCACCACATCAAGGCCTTCAACAACCTTGCCAAACACGGTGTGCTTGCCGTCCAGCCAGTCGGTCTTGATGTGGGTGATGAAGAACTGGCTGCCGTTGGTGCTGGGCCCGGCGTTGGCCATCGCCAGCACGCCACGCTCGTGCGGCACGCCGTTGTCGGTTTCGTCTTCAAACCGGTAGCCCGGGCCACCGGTACCGGTACCCTGGGGGCAACCGCCCTGGACCATGAAATCGGCGATGACGCGGTGGAAGTTCAGGCCGTCGTAAAAACCCCGCTTGGCAAGGTTGACGAAGTTGGCGACGGTCAGCGGGGCCTTGTCGGCCAGCAGCTCGATCTTGATCTGGCCGCGGTCGGTATCGAAAAGGGCGTGCAGGGACATGTGGATTTTCCTTGGGGACAGGTGAGGAGGGGTCAAGCAAGCTATAATAACCGGCTAACCCCTGTCCTTTCCCGCGCCTGCCTGCCATGGCACCAGGGTGCGGCCTGCCCGATGCCAAAATCCATGTCAGTCGAACGCCTCCGCAATATCGCCATCGTCGCCCACGTCGACCATGGAAAAACCACCCTCGTCGACCAGCTTCTGCGCAAGTCGGGCACGTTCGATGAACGCACCATCGTCCCCGACCGGGTGATGGACAGCGGCGATATCGAAAAAGAGCGCGGAATCACCATCCTCGCCAAGAACACCGCGATCCGCTGGACCCACCCGGAAACCGGCGAAGTCTGGCGCATCAACATCGTAGACACCCCTGGACACGCCGACTTCGGCGGCGAAGTCGAGCGCGTGCTGTCGATGGTGGACTCGGTGCTGGTGCTGGTGGACGCGATGGACGGGCCGATGCCGCAAACCCGCTTCGTCACCCAGAAGGCATTCGCGATGGGCTTCAAGCCGATCGTGGTGGTGAACAAGGTGGACCGTCCGGGCGCGCGCCCGAGCTGGGTGCTCGACCAGACCTTCGACCTGTTCGATCGCCTCGGCGCCACCGACGACCAGCTGGACTTCCCGGTGATCTACGCCTCCGGCCTGCAGGGCTATGCCGGGCTGGAAGACACCGTGCGCAGCGGCGACATGACCCCGCTGTTCGAAGCGATCACCCTCCACGTTCCGCCGCCGCCGGTGGATCCGCATGGTCCGTTCCAGATGCGGGTGACCACGCTGGACTACAACAGCTACGTGGGCGTGATCGGGGTGGGCCGGATCCAGCGCGGCAAGGTCAAGACCAACCAGCAGGTGACCGTGATCGCCGCCGATGGCAGCACCCGCAACGCCAAGGTGATGCAGGTGCTGGGCTTCATGGGCCTGGAGCGGGTCGAGGTGCAGGAAGCCAGTGCCGGCGACATCATCGCCTTCTCCGGCATCGACAACCTCGGCATCTCCGACACGCTTTGCGACCCTTCCGCAGTGGAGCAGCTGCCGGTACTGGCGGTGGACGAGCCCACCATCTCCATGACCTTCCAGGTCAACGATTCGCCGTTTGCCGGCACCAAGGACCGCTCCGGCGGCAAGTTCCTGACCTCACGCCAGCTGCGCGAACGTCTGATCCGGGAAACCCGGCACAACGTGGCGCTGCGGGTTGAAGATACCGCCGATGCCGACCGTTTCACGGTCTCCGGCCGCGGCGAGCTGCACCTGTCCATCCTGATCGAAACCATGCGTCGCGAAGGCTACGAGCTGGCCGTGTCGCGCCCGGAAGTGATCCTGCGCGAGGTCGACGGGGTGACCGAAGAGCCTTACGAGGCGCTGGTGGCCGACGTGGACGAGCAGCACCAGGGCAACGTGATGGGCCGCCTGGGTGAGCGCAAGGCGGTGCTGCAGAACCTGGAGCCGGACGGCAAGGGCCGCGTGCGAATGGAGTTCATCATCCCCGCGCGTGGGCTGATCGGCTTCCAGACCGAATTCAAGACGATTACCTCGGGCACCGGCATGCTGTTCCATGTGTTTGACCACTACGGGCCGAGGTCCGATGCGGATATCGGCCAGCGCAGCAACGGCGTGCTGATCTCCAATGCCACCGGTCCGTCCCCCGCCTACGCACAGATGGCGATGCAGGAGCGCGGACGGCTGTTCATCGAGCCTGGCGAAGAGATCTACGAGGGCCAGGTGATCGGCATCAACTCCAAGGACAATGACCTGACCGTCAACGCACTGCGCGGCAAACAGCTGACCAACTTCCGCGCCACCGGCAAGGATGATGACGAAGGCCTGGTGCCGCCGATCCGGTTCTCGCTGGAGCAGGCGCTGGAGTTCATCGATGACGATGAGCTGGTGGAAGTCACGCCCAACCAGATCCGCCTGCGCAAGAAGCACCGCACCGAAGTGGACCGCAAGCGCGCCAGCCGCTCGTCCTGACCTGACTTGACCCAGAGCCGGCTTCCGCCGGCTTGGAGCCTGGAGCGGGCGCCCACACAGATTGGACGCCCCTTCTCCCTACCCAGCTCAGGCCGGTGCCGGCGCTCCCAGCGAGGCCTGCTTGCGGCCGATCAGCATCGCCGTTTCCAGCGCCTGTTCGTAGTTCAGCCGCGGGTCGACCGTGGAGCGGTAAGCACGGCTGAGATCCTTATCGGTCAGCTCGCGGGCGCCTCCGGTGCACTCGGTCACGTCTTCGCCGGTCAGTTCCAGATGCACGCCGCCCAGGCGCGTGCCTGCGGCCGCATGGATATCGAACGACTGCTCGATTTCACTGCGGATATTGTGGAAGCGCCGGGTCTTGTACCCGTTGCTGCTGGCTTCGGTATTGCCGTGCATGGGGTCACACACCCACAGCACGCGACGACCGTCACGGCGGATCGCGTCCAGCAGCGGGGGCAGCTTCTCGCCGACATGGGCGGCACCCATGCGATGGATCAGGCTCAGGCGTCCAGGCTCATCATCCGGATTGAGCACATCGATCAGCTTGCGCAGCTGGTCGGCTGTCACCGACGGCCCCACTTTCACAGCTATCGGGTTGCGGATGCCGCGGAAATATTCGATATGGGCGCCGTCAGCTGCACAGGTGCGCATGCCGATCCAGGGGAAATGGGTGCTGAGGTTGAACCAGCCCCATTGACGCGGCACCTGACGGGTCTGCGCCTCCTCGTAGGGCAACAGCAAGGCCTCGTGCGACGTGTAGAAGTCCACCCGCTTCAGCTCGTGGACCTGGGTGCCCACCAGGGTTTCCATGAAACGTACCGAATCGCCCAGGCCATTGACCATGCGCTGGTATTCCTCGGCCAGCGGGGAGTCACCCACCCATTCCAGACCCCAGTATTCGGGATGGTGCAGGTCGGCAAAGCCGCCATCGATGAGCGAACGGATGAAGTTCATGGTCATGGCCGAGCGCGCATGCGCCTTGACCATGCGCCGCGGATCCGGCGTGCGCGCGGCGGCGGTGAAGTCCGGACCGTTGACGATGTCGCCACGGTAGGTCGGCAACACCACCCCATCGCGGGTTTCGGTGTCTGCTGAACGCGGTTTGGCGTATTGACCGGCGAAACGCCCTACCCTCACCACGGGCATGCGCATGCCGTGTACCAGCACCAGACTCATTTGCAGCAGCACCTTGAGCCGGTTGGAAATCACTTCCGAGCTGCAGTCGCTGAAGTTTTCCGCACAGTCGCCGCCCTGCAGCAGGAACCGCCGCCCTTCCTGGGCTTCGGCAAGCTGCTGCTTGAGGCTGAGGATTTCCCAGGAAGTCACCAGAGGCGGCAGCGCAGCCAACTCCCCTTGCACGCCGGCCAGCTCATCCGCATCCGGATACACAGGCAGTTGCAGGGCCGGACGGCCGCGCCAGCTGTCCGGAGTCCATTCGGCGGGCAGGTTCACGGCACGGAGGGAACGTTCTGGTTGGCTCATTGGCAACTACCTGTAGCGGTTCGCCATCATGACAGATTGCTGCAATGCGTCAATTTGAAGCAAGCCTACCGGCTGCGGCTGAAACCCGCATACAGCGCCCATGCTCCCAGCAGCAGGAACCAGGTCAGCGCCCACATTGGCATTGAAAGGCCCAGGAAGGTCCAGTCCACGGCGCCGCAGTCACCGGTGCCGGTGAGCACCCGGCGGATCAGGTGTCCCGTGGACAGGGTCTCGCGCAGAAAATCCAGCGGCGGCCCACAGGCCGGAATCGGCGGTGGGAACAATTGCAGCCACACATGCCGGCCGGAAATCGCAATGCCAACTCCGGCCGCGACCGCAGCCAACAGCGACCAGGCGCGCCGGCCCCAGGGCGCCCCTGGCGCGAAGACCCCGGCAGCCAGCAGCACCACGCCCAGGCCGGCGAACGCCAGGCGCTGGAAAATGCACAGCGGGCACGGATCCAGCCCCCACTGCAGCTGCGAAAAGATCGCGAATCCGATCAGGACGAAACAGATCGCGCCGGCGGCCAGCATCTGGGTGCGGAAACGCGAGCGGGGTGTCTTCATGCTCATTGGCGGGGCCGTTACGGAAGCAGCGCAAGATAGCAAAAACCCCGACGCGCGGGCCGGGGTTTCTGGATTCGATCAGATCACGCGGAACGGATCAGTCGTTGTCGCCGGCAGCATCCGCCTGCGGGCGGTCGACCAGTTCAACGTAGGCCATCGGCGCGTTGTCACCGGCGCGGAAGCCGCACTTGAGGATGCGCAGGTACCCGCCCGGACGCGATCCGTAGCGCGGACCGAGGGTGGTGAACAGGTTGCCCACGGCTTCCTTGTCACGCAGACGCGAGAAGGCCAGACGGCGGTTGGCAACGCTGTCGACCTTGGCCAGGGTGATCAGCGGCTCGGCGACGCGGCGCAGTTCCTTGGCCTTGGGCAGGGTGGTCTTGATCAGTTCGTGCTTGAACAGGGACGCGGCCATGTTCTTGAACATCGCCTGGCGATGGGCGCTGGTGCGGCTGAACTTGCGGCCGGCTTTCTGGTGGCGCATGAGTATGCTTCCTTATTGAGTGCTGGAACGTTGGATTTCGCTGTCGCCTTCCTGGCGTTGGAACATGGACTGCGGATGGTCCTGACCGGCGTCCCTTGCCGGCGTTGGTCGCGGCCTTGGGCCGTCGACGCTGAGTACTACTGCAACTGCACAATCAATTTCGTGGCTGCAATCCATGGCGGTGCTGCAACGGCTCCGGAGAGCCATGCCCAGTCATCCTGACCGGGCGTGCGCAAGCGCGCGAGCCAGTGGTGGCTCGCAAACGCGCTTCCTCAGCCCAGCATGCCGTGGCTGTTGAGCCCCGGCGGCGGCCAGTTCTCAAGCTTCATGCCCAGCGACAGGCCACGCTGCGCCAGCACTTCCTTGATCTCGGTGAGCGACTTCTTGCCCAGGTTCGGGGTCTTGAGCAGCTCCACTTCGGTCTTCTGGATCAGGTCGCCGATGTAGTAGATGCTCTCGGCCTTCAGGCAGTTGGCCGAACGCACGGTCAGTTCCAGATCGTCGATCGGACGCAGCAGCAGCGGATCCACACCGGCCGGCTGCGGCTTGCTCGCGCCGCGGTCACGGTTGGTGAAGTCGCCGAACACCGACAGCTGGTCGGTGAGGATGTCGGCGGCGGTGCGCACGGCTTCCTCGGCGTCGATCGTGCCGTTGGTCTCGATGTCCAGGACCAGCTTGTCCAGGTCGGTGCGCTGCTCGACGCGGGCCGCTTCCACTTCGTACGCCACGCGGCGCACCGGGGAGAACGAGGCGTCCAGCATCAGCCGGCCGATCGTGCGGGTTTCTTCGTCCGGGTGGCGGCGGGCCGCTGCCGGCTGGTAACCGAAACCGCGCTCGACCTTGAGCTGCATGTTGATCGAGGCATCCTTGGTCAGGTTGCAGATCACGTGGTCGGGGTTAAGCACCTCAACGTTGTGATCAACCTTGATGTCACCGGCGGTCACTACGCCCGGGCCCGACTTGCTCAGGCTCAGGGTGGAAGACTCGCCCGTACCCATGCGGATGGCGACATCCTTCAGGTTGAGGAGCACTTCCAGCACGTCTTCCTGCAGGCCTTCGATGGCACTGTACTCGTGCAGCACGCCGTCGATCTCGACCTCGGTGATCGCGAAGCCGGGGATGGACGAAAGCAGCACGCGGCGCAGCGCGTTGCCAAGCGTATGCCCGTAGCCCCGCTCCAACGGTTCGATCACGACCTTGGCGCGATTGCCGTTCAGGCGCTCGATCTGCGGGGCGCGGGGGCGCAGGACCTGGTTGGCGGTAACCGTCATGTTATTGGCTTCTCCTGCAATGACCCACCGGCGGGAACCGGTGGTGATTGCCTTGGCGTTTGCATTTGGGGCCCCCTTGCTTCAAGGAGGCGGCCGATGCGCGAAGCGCACCGGCCTGGTGATGTGGGCGTCTGCATGTGTCTTCGAAGCGAAAAGCCGCGAAGATCAGTCGGCCCTTACTTCGAGTACAGCTCGACGATCAATGCTTCGTTGATGTCGGGCGGCAGATCGCCGCGATCCGGCACCGCCTTGAACACACCGCTGAACTTCTTGGCGTCAACTTCGACCCAGCCCGGCGAGAGATCCATCTGTGCGGAAACGTCCAGCGCTTCCTGCACCCGCATCTGCTTCTGGGCTTTCTCGGTCAGCGCAATCGCGTCGCCTGCCTTCACCTGGAAGGACGGCAGGTTCACGACCTGGCCGTTCACGGTCACGCCGCGGTGCGACACCAGCTGGCGCGCCGACGGACGGGTGACGGCGAAGCCCATGCGGTAGACCACGTTGTCCAGACGGGTTTCCAGCGCCTGCAGCAGGTTCTCGCCGGTGTTGCCCTTCTTGGTCGAAGCCTTCTTGTAGTAATTGCGGAACTGACGCTCCAGCAGGCCATAGATACGCTTGACCTTCTGCTTCTCGCGCAGCTGGGTGGCGTAGTCGGACAGCCTGCTGCGGCGGGCGCCGGTACCGGCACCGTGCTGGCCGGGCTTCTGATCCAGCTTGCACTTGGAGTCAAGCGCGCGGGTCGGGCTCTTCAGACCCAGATCGACGCCTTCGCGACGGGCGAGCTTACAGGTAGGACCGATGTAACGTGCCATTTCTTATCGCTCCCTCAGACGCGGCGCTTTTTCGGCGGACGGCACCCGTTATGCGGGATCGGCGTCACGTCGATGATGTTGGTGATCTTGTACCCGACGTTGTTCAGCGAACGCACGGCGGATTCACGGCCCGGGCCAGGGCCCTTGATGCGCACTTCCAGCGACTTCAGGCCGTAGTCCAGAGCGGCCTTGCCGGCCTTCTCTGCTGCTACCTGTGCCGCAAACGGGGTCGACTTGCGCGAGCCGCGGAAACCCGCGCCTCCCGAAGTCGCCCAGGACAGTGCGTTGCCCTGGCGGTCGGTGATGGTCACGATCGTGTTGTTGAACGATGCGTGTACGTGAGCGACGCCGTCGGTGACGACGCGCTTGATCTTCTTCCGGGTCTTGGCTGCCGGCTTTGCCATGGCTATTCCTTACTTCCTGATCGGCTTGCGCGGGCCCTTGCGGGTACGTGCGTTGGTGCGGGTGCGCTGGCCGCGGAGGGGAAGACCGCGACGATGACGCAGGCCGCGGTAGCTGCCCAGGTCCATCAGACGCTTGATTGACATGCCTACTTCACGGCGAAGGTCACCCTCCACCACGAACTTGCCAACTTCGGCGCGCAGGCGTTCGACTTCAGGCTCGGACAGGTCCACGATACGGGTCGTCTCATCGACGCCAGCCGCAGTGCAGACCTGCCGGGAACGGGTACGGCCAATGCCGTAGATGCTCTGGAGCCCAACCCAGACATGCTTCTGGGCGGGCAAGTTGACGCCAGCAATACGCGCCATTACGCGGTCTCCAAACTGGTTAGTCTGACCGGGCGACACCAAAACGGCACGCATCGGGCAGAGTGAACAAGAAATTGTATCAGGATCTCGGCTCTTCAGGAAGCCCCCGGGATAAAAATCCCGCGGACTCCGGCATGGGGAGTGTGCCCATGCTCCGGCGACGGACCTGCGCTGTGCCAAAAACGGGATCAGAATCCCATTCTGGCCGCCCCACCCACCCAGTGAGGACTGGCGCTGGCCCACCCGTGCGCGAGATCGCCACTCGGGTCGCCCATCAGGATCCGGGCGCTACGTCCCGGGATCCATGCGGCCCTGCGGGGCCGCCTTTGTTTCCGTACTGATCCACCTGTGTGGCCGGCGGACCGCGGCGGGCCGAAGCCCGCCATTGTTCATTGCATCAGCGAAACCTGCTTTCGCCTCAGCGCCTGCCGCCGCCCTTGAGGTTGGCCTTCTTGAGCAGGCTTTCGTACTGGTGCGACATCAGGTGCGCCTGGATCTGGGAGATGAAGTCCATCACCACCACCACCACGATCAGCAGCGAGGTGCCACCGAAGTAGAACGACGCGTTGAGCTCGGTACGCATGAACTCGGGCAGCAGACAAACGATGACCAGATAGGTCGCGCCCGCCGCAGTCAGCCGGGTCAGCACACCGTCCACGTACTCAGCCGTTGCTTTGCCCGGGCGAATACCGGGAATCAGCGCTCCGGACTTCTTCAGGTTGTCGGCGGTTTCCTGGCTGTTGAACACCAGCGCCGTGTAGAAGAAGGTGAAGCCCGCGATCAGCCCGCCGTAAAGCAGGATGTACAGCGGCTGGCCCGGAGACAGCGCCTGCGCCGCCCGCTGCAGCCACAGTGCCGAACCCGCCTGGCCGAACCAGGTGGACACGGTCGCCGGGAACATGATCATCGACGAAGCAAAAATCGCCGGAATCACGCCCGCCATGTTGAGCTTCAGCGGAAGGAACGAGGTCTGGTTCTGATAGGCGTTCCGCCCACCCTGACGTCGTGCGTAGTTGACTGTGATCCTGCGCTGGCCGCGTTCGACAAACACCACGAAGAAGGTGAAGGCCATCACGATCGCCGCGATCATGATCACCGCGATCGGGCTCATGTCGCCGTTGCGGGCCTGCTCCAGCGTGGTGAAGATCGCACCAGGCAGCCCGGCCACGATGCCGGCGAAGATAATCAGCGATACACCGTTGCCGATGCCCCGCTCGGTCACCTGCTCACCCAGCCACACCAGGAACATGGTGCCTGCGGTCAGCGCCACGATGGCAGTCAGCACAAAGCCCATACCCGGCGCGTAGACCACGTTCAGCCCCGCGCCGGCACCCGAGCTCTGCAGCGCCACCGCGATGCCCGCGGACTGGAAGATCGCCAGCGGGATCGCACCAAGGCGCGACCACTGGGTGATCTTGCGACGGCCCGATTCGCCCTCACGCTGGATCGCCTTCAGGCTCGGCACGATCTGCACCATCAACTGCATGACGATCGAGGCCGAGATGTAGGGAATCACGTTCAGTGCGAACAGGCTGAAGCGCTCCAGGGCGCCACCGGAGAACATGTTGAACATGTCCACGATGGTGCCCTGCTGCTGCTCCATCAGGCGCAGCATTGCGTCCGGGTTGACGCCCGGCACCGGGATATAGCACCCGATGCGGTACACCAGCAGCGCACCGGCCACGAACAGCAGACGCTGCCGCAGCTCGGTGAACTTGCCCAGGCCTGCGCCCAGGCCACCCATGGCGCCAGCGCTACGCGACATCAGGCTTCCTCAATGCTGCCGCCGGCGGCTTCGATAGCCGCGCGGGCACCGGCCGTGGCCAGCACGCCCTTGAGCACGAGCTTCTTCGTCACTTCGCCCTTCTTCACGATCTTGGCGCGCTTGGCCGTCGACGGCACCAGCTTCGCGGCGCGCAGCGCCTTGAAGTCGATGTCGCCTTCCAGCTTCTCCAGCTGGTACAGGAAGACTTCAGCGGTGTCACCGGCGATCCGCGAGCGGAAGCCGACCTTCGGCAGACGCTTGCGAAGCGGCATCTGGCCGCCTTCGAAGCCCGCCTTGATCTTGCCCTTGCCCGAGCGCGCGAACGTGCCCTTGTGACCACGGCCGGCAGTCTTGCCCAGGCCGGAGCCGATACCACGACCGACGCGCGTGCGTTCGGTGCGGGCGCCCTCTGCGGGCTTCATAGTGTTCAGTCGCATTGTCGATTACTCCTCGACCCGGACCAGATACTGGACCTTGTTGATCAGGCCCCGCACCTGCGGGCTGTCCTTCAGTTCACGGACGTCGTTGATCTTGCTCAGACCCAGCGCACGCACCGACAGGCGGTGACGTCCCTGGGTGCCCTGCAGGCCCTTGACCAGGCGCACCTTGACGGTGCCGCCGGTGGTTTCCTTCTTAGCCATGCTGAAGTTCCTCCACCTTCTTGCCGCGCTTGGCAGCGATCTTGCCGGGCGAGTGCATCGACTGCAGGCCCTTGATCGTGGCGCGCACCAGGTTGATCGGGTTACGCGAGCCGACCGCCTTGGCCAGCACGTCCTTCACGCCAACCGCCTCGAGCACGGCGCGCATCGCACCGCCGGCGATCACGCCGGTACCTTCGGAAGCCGGCTTCATGAACACGCGGGCCGCACCGTGATTGGCGTTGACCGTATGCCACAGGGTGCCGCCATTGAGTTCGATGTTGCTCATGCCCTTGCGGGCGGCTTCCATCGACTTCTGGATCGCCAGCGGCACTTCACGGGCCTTGCCGTAGCCGAAGCCGATCCGGCCTTCGCCGTCGCCCACAACCGTCAGCGCGGTGAAGGTAAACTGGCGACCGCCCTTGACGGTCTTTGCGACGCGGTTGACCGTGATCAGCTTCTCGATCATTCCGTCGTCCATTTCCTCGCGATCGCGACGATTACGGTCGCGGCCGCGCGGTGAGCGTTCTTCTGCCATCTTTCTTTTGCCTTTGTCAGTATCGGGAATGTACGGCTGGTGCCGCTTGTTGTTGGGTGCTGGTGCCGTGTTCCGTTTCGCCGCACAGAAGGCGACGGACGTCCGGTGCATGTCCGCACCGGCGGATGAGCCAAGGCCCGGTCGGCGCGGAGTCCCGCGCTTTTCCAGTGGCAACCCGGCCCGGTACAACCGGGCCGGGGAATTGCGAACCCGCGATAATACGCCAACCAGGGCCGGGGTGACAGCCCTCAAGTGGCGGGAGCGGACTCCCGCCAGGGTATTTCACGGATCAGAACTGCAGACCACCTTCGCGTGCGGCATCTGCCAGGGCCTTGACGCGGCCGTGGTAGCGGTATCCCGAGCGGTCGAACGCGACCTTCTCGATACCGGCAGCCTTCGCCTTTTCAGCGATGACCTTGCCCACTTTGGTAGCGGCTTCAATGTTGTTCAGGCCCTTCAGGCCCTCACGCACGTCGGCCTGGGTGGTGCTGGCGGCAGCCAGCACCTTGGAGCCGTCGGAGGTGAACACCTGGGCGTACAGGTGCTGGCCGGTGCGCAGCACCGACAGGCGCGGCACCTCGAGTTCGCGGATGCGCGAGCGCGTGGAGCGGGCGCGACGCAGGCGAGCTTTATTCTTGTCCATAGCTGTGTCTTCTCAGTTGGAAGCGGATCGGCGCGGATGGTGTCCGCTTAAGCCTTCTTGGCTTCCTTGCGGATGATTTGTTCACCGGCGTACTTCACGCCCTTGCCCTTGTAGGGCTCCGGCGGACGGTATCCACGGATCTTGGCGGCAACCTGGCCCACCTGCTGCTTGTCGGCACCGGCAACCAGGACCTCGGTCTGGGTTGGCGTGGTGATCGTGATCCCTTCCGGAATCGGGAACAGCACCGGATGGGAAAAGCCCAGGGTCAGGTTCAGATCCTTGCCCTGCACCGCGGCCCGGTAACCCACGCCGACCAGCTCGAGCTTGCGCTCAAAGCCTTCCGACACGCCGTGCACCATGTTGCCCAGGATCGAGCGGATGGTGCCGGTAATGGCCATGTGCTGAGGCTCGACCGGGGCGAGCACGATGTTGCCGTCCTCGATCTTGATATCGATGCCTTCCGGACGCGCCAGGGAGAGGGAACCCTTCGGGCCCTTCACAGTGAACGAGTCGTCCTGGATGGTCAGGTCAACGCCCTTGGGCAGCGGAATCGGCTTCTTGGCAATACGGGACATTCTTTTTTCTCCGTCAGGCCACGAAGCACAGGACTTCACCGCCGACGCCCTGCTGGCGCGCCTGCGCATCGGTCATGATGCCCCTGGAGGTTGAAATGATGGCGATACCCAGCCCGTTGAGCACCTTCGGCAGATCGTCCTTGCCGCGGTACTGGCGCAGGCCGGACCGCGAGAAACGCTGCATCTGCTCGATGACCGGCTGGCCTTCGTAATACTTCAGTTCGACTTCAAGGTCGGCCTTCGGGCCGGTCTCGATCACGCGCCAATCAGTGATGTAGCCCTCGTCTTTGAGGACCTTGGCGATGGCCACCTTCATCTTGGAAGAGGGCATCTTCACCGCCGGCTTGCCAACCGCTGCCGCATTGCGCATGCGGGTCAGCATGTCGGCGATTGGATCAGTCATGCTCATATCAGTTTACCTGCATCGATATCCGTAAGGATTTTGATTGTTTACCAGGACGCCTTGCGCAGACCCGGTACGTCGCCACGCATGGTGGCCTCGCGCAGCTTGTTGCGGCCGAGGCCGAACTTGCTGTACACCGAACGCGGCCGGCCGGTCAGGGCGCAGCGGCTGGTCTGGCGGGACGGAGACGAATCGCGCGGCAGCTTCTGCAGCTTGGCCACGGCGTCCATCTTCACGTCGTAGTCGGAGGTCGGGCTGGAGATGATCTTCTTCAGCTCTTCGCGCTTGGCGGCATATTTCTCTGCCAGCTTCGCCCGCTTGACCTCGCGGTTGACCATTGATTTCTTTGCCATAGTTGAATCTCTTCCTCAGCGGAACGGGAAGCGGAAGGCCTCGAGCAGGGCCTTGGCCTCCTCGTTGGTCTTCGCGGTGGTGGTGATGGCGATATCCATGCCGCGGACCGCATCAACCTGGTCGAAGTCGATCTCCGGGAAGATGATCTGCTCCTTCACACCCATGTTGAAGTTGCCACGTCCGTCGAACGAACGCGCCGACACACCGCGGAAGTCGCGAACGCGCGGCAACGACACGTTGATCAGGCGGTCCAGGAACTCGTACATCCGCCGGCGACGCAGGGTCACCTTGCAGCCGATCGGCCAGCCGTCACGGATCTTGAACGAGGCCACGGACACGCGCGACTTGGTCACGATCGGCTTCTGGCCGGACACCTTGGCCATGTCGGCGGTTGCGTTTTCCAGCACCTTCTTGTTGGTAGCAGCCTCGCCCACGCCCATGTTGAGCGTGATCTTGGATACCTTCGGAACCTGCATCGGATTGGTGTAGCCGAACTGCTCCATGAGCTTCGGCATCACTTCTTCCTTGTAGAACTTTTCCAGACGGCTCATTTATTCATTCCTCAAGCGTCGAGCGCTTCACCACTGGAGCGGAACACCCGAATCCGGCGTCCATCCTCCAGCACCTTGATACCAATGCGCTCGCCCTTGCCGGTAGCAGGGTTGAACGGCATCACATTGGACACGTTGATCGGCGCTTCGCGCTCGATGATCCCGCCAGGCTGTCCAGCCTGGGGATTGGGCTTGGTGTGGCGCTTGACGATGTTGATGTTCGACACGGTCACCCGATCGCCGTCCACGCGCACTACGTCGCCGCGCTTACCCTTGTCCTTGCCGGCGGTCACGATGACGTGGTCGCCCTTCTTGATACGGTTGATAGCCATTATTCCTGTCCTCCGCTCACAGCACTTCAGGCGCGAGCGAGACGATCTTCATGAACTTCTCGGAGCGCAGCTCGCGCGTCACCGGCCCGAAGATGCGGGTGCCGATCGGCTCATGCTTGGCGTTCAGCAGCACCGCGGCATTGCCATCGAAGCGGATCAGCGAACCGTCGGCACGGCGCACGCCCTTGCGGGTACGCACCACGACGGCGTTGTACACCTCGCCTTTCTTCACGCGGCCGCGCGGAATGGCGTCCTTGACCGACACCTTGATGATGTCGCCAATCGCGGCGTAACGGCGCTTGGAGCCGCCGAGCACCTTGATGCACATCACTTCCTTGGCGCCGGAGTTGTCGGCCACGTCGAGGTGGCTTTCTGTCTGGATCATGTCAGCGCTCCTTCCTTACTCGGCCGCGCGCGAGACGATCTCGACCACGCGCCAGTTCTTGGTCTTGGACATCGGCGCGATCTCCACCACGCGGACGGTATCGCCCTCGTTGCAGGAGTTCTCGGCGTCGTGGGCGTGCAGCTTGGTCGAGCGGCGGATGTACTTGCCGTACAGCGCGTGCTTGACCTGGCGCTCGACCAGTACGGTCACGGTCTTGTCCATCTTGTTGCTGACCACCCGGCCTTCAACCGTGCGCAGCTTTTTTTCGGCCTGCTTCATATCGGTAACGTTCTCGTTCATCGTCGGCCTTCCTTACTTCCGCGTGCCAGATTCGATCTGGCCAAGCAGAGTGTTGACGCGCGCGATGTCGCGGCGGACCCGGCGGGCCTCGTGGGTCTTGTCCAGCTGGCCGGTGGCCTTCTGCATGCGCAGCGAGAACTGTTCCTTGTGCAGCTCCACCAGGTGGGTCTGCAGGTCCTCAGCCGACTTTTCTCGCAGTTCGTTGATGGTTGCCATATCAGCGCACCGTCCGGGTCACGAATTGGGTGGTGACCGAAAGCTTGGCAGCGGCCAGGCGGAACGCCTCGCGCGCGGTTGCCTCATCAACGCCTTCGATCTCGTAGATCATGCGGCCGGGCTGGATCTGGGCTACCCAGTACTCCACGTTGCCCTTGCCCGAGCCCATGCGCACTTCGATCGGCTTCTTGGTCATCGGCTTGTCGGGGAACACCCGGATCCACATCTTTCCGCCACGCTTCACGTGACGGCTGATCGAGCGGCGGCCGGCTTCAATCTGGCGCGCGGTGATCTGCCCGGTCTGGGTGGCCTTGAGGCCGAATTCGCCGAAGCTCACTAGGTTGCCGTTCCACGACAGGCCAGCGTTACGGCCCTTGTGCGTCTTGCGGTATTTGGTTCGCTTGGGTTGCAGCATGATTAGTCCCTCGCCTGCCGATCACGACGCGGACCGCGCGGGCGCTCGTTGCGCTCGCCACGATCGCCGCGCGGCGAATCGTCCTGCTTTTCCTGGCCCACCTGGCTGAAATCGAAGATCTCGCCCTTGTAGACCCATACCTTGATGCCGATGATCCCGTAAGTGGTGCTCGCTTCGGCAAAACCGTAGTCGATGTCCGCACGCAGGGTGTGCAGCGGCACGCGACCTTCGCGGTACCACTCCGAGCGCGCGATTTCGGCGCCGTTGAGGCGGCCTGCAACGTTGACCCGGATACCCAGGGCACCGAGGCGCATGGCGTTGCCCACGGCCCGACGCATTGCGCGGCGGAACATGATGCGGCGCTCGAGCTGCTGGGCGATCGACTCTGCCACCAGCTGCGCATCCAGTTCAGGCTTGCGCACTTCGGTGACGTTGATGTGCGCCGGAACGCCCATCATGTCGCTCACTTCCTTGCGCAGGCGGTCGATGTCCTCACCGCGCTTGCCAATCACCACGCCCGGACGGGCGGTGTGGATGGTGACGCGGGCGGTCTTGGCCGGGCGCTCGATCAGGATCTTGCTGATACCGGCCTGCGACAGCTTCTTGCGCAGCATCTCGCGAACCTTCAGGTCAGCGGTCAGATAGCCTGCGAATTCCTTTTTGTCGGCGTACCACTTGGAGTTCCAATCCTTGGAAACCCCGAGGCGAAAGCCGGTCGGATGAACCTTATTACCCATGTTTACTTGCCCTTTCCGGTCGCGTCGCCCACCACCACGGTGATGTGGCTGGTGCGCTTGAGGATGCGGGTGCCGCGGCCCTTGGCGCGCGCCATGAAACGCTTCAGCGTCGGACCCTCATCCACCATGATCCGGGTCACCGACAGTTCGTCCACGTCGGCGCCCAGGTTGTTCTCGGCGTTGGCGATCGCCGACTCCACCACCTTGCGGATCAGGTGTGCGGCTTTCTTGTCAGAGAACCTGAGCAGGCCGACGGCACGCTCGGCCGACAGCCCACGCACCTGGTCCGCGACCAGGCGGGCTTTCTGTGCGGAGATGCGCACGCTGCGCAATACAGCTTTGGCTTCCATTGTCATCTCCTTACCTGGACTTCCGATCGCCGCCGTGACCCTTGAACGTCCGGGTCAATGCGAATTCGCCGAGCTTGTGTCCAACCATGTTTTCGTTGATCAGCACCGGAATGTGATTGCGTCCGTTGTGCACGGCAATCGTGTATCCCACCATTTCCGGCAGGATCATCGACCGGCGCGACCAGGTCTTGATCGGTCGCTTGGTGGTGCCTGCGGCCTCCACCTTCTTGACGAGGTGGTGGTCGACGAAAGGACCTTTCTTAAGTGAACGTGCCATGATCGATCAGCTCCTGCGGTCGCGCACAATGAACTTCTGGGTGCGCTTGTTGTGACGCGTCTTGTAACCCTTCGTGGGTACGCCCCAAGGCGTGACCGGATGCGGGTTGCCCTGCCCGGCCTTGCCCTCACCACCACCGTGCGGATGGTCGACCGGGTTCATGGCCGCGCCGCGCACGCCCGGCTTGATGCCGCGCCAGCGGTTGGCACCGGCCTTGCCCAGCTTCTGCAGGTTGTGTTCGACGTTGCCGACTTCACCGATGGTCGCCCGGCACTCGGACGGCACGCGGCGGGTCTCGCCCGAACGCAGGCGCAGTGTGGCGTAGGCTCCCTCACGGGCAACCAGCTGCACGCCGGCGCCGGCAGCGCGGGCCATCTGCGCACCCTTGCCCGGCTTCATTTCGATGCAGTGCACCGTGGAGCCGACCGGGATGTTGCGCAGCGGCAGGCTGTTGCCGGTCTTGATCGGGGCATCGGAGCCCGCAATGACCTGGTCGCCTGCCTTCAGGCCCTTGGGGGCGATGATGTAACGGCGCTCACCGTCGACGTAGCACAGCAGGGCGATGTGGGCGGTGCGGTTGGGATCGTATTCGATCCGTTCCACGCGCGCCGGAATGCCTTCCTTGTTGCGCTTGAAGTCGATGATGCGGTAGTGCTGCTTGTGCCCGCCACCCATGTGGCGCGTGGTGGTGCGGCCGTGGTGGTTACGACCACCGGTACGGCTCTGCTTTTCCAGCAGCGGCGCATAGGGGTCGCCCTTGTGCAGCTCGGGCGAGACCACGCGGACCGCGGAACGGCGGCCTGGGGATGTGGGCTTGAATTTCATCAATGGCATGGGACTGAATCCTGTTTGAGTGGAGACCTGACTGGATCAGGGCTCCGTCAGACCTTGGCCGTCATCACGTCGATCGACTGGCCCTCGGCCAGCTTCACGTACGCCTTGCGCCAGTCGCCGCGGCGGCCGGTACGAAAGCGGAAGGACTTGTTCTTGCCCTTCACGTTGACCACGTTCACCGCTTCGACCTTGACGTCGAACAGCTTCTCGACGGCGGTCTTGATATCGGCCTTGGTCGCGTCCTTCGCGACTTCGAACGCATACTGGTTGGAGACTTCCTGCAGGCGCGCGGTCTTTTCGGACACGCGCGGCGCACGGATGACTTCGTAGAGTTTCGCCTCGTTCATGCCAGCCACTCCTCGATCTTCTTCACCGCGTCGGTGGTGACCAGCACGGTATCGGCGGACACCAGGGCAACCGGGTCCAGACCCTGCACGTCACGCACTTCCACGTAGGGCAGGTTGCGCGCGGACAGGTACAGGTTTTCCGAAGCCTCTTCGGTCACGATCAGCGGACGCTTGCCCACCTCGGCTTCCTTCAGCTTGGCAACCAGGCCGCTGCTCTTGGGCGAGTCGATATCGAACGACTCGACCACCCGCAGGCGGCCCTGGCGGTTGAGCTCGCTCAGGATGGCGGCGATGGCCGCACGGTACATCTTGCGGTTGACCTTCTCGCCGAAGCTGCGCGGCTTGGCCGCGAAGGTCGCGCCACCGCCGCGGAAGATCGGAGCGGTCAACGCGCCGTGACGTGCACCGCCACCCTTCTGCTTCTTGGACTTCTTGGTGGTGCCTGCCACTTCCGAGCGCGTCTTCTGCGCCTTGGTGCCGGCACGGCCGGCGTTGCGGTAGGCAACAACGACCTGGTGGACCAGGTCCTCGCTGAATTCACGGCCGAATACGGCGTCGGAGACCGACAGCGTCTGGCTGCTGTTGTCGATGGCAAGTTCCATCATGCTGCTCCTTGACCCTTGCTGGTGGGACGCACGATCACGTCACCGCCCGGCGCACCCGGTACCGCGCCCTTGACCGCGATCAGGCCGCGCTCGGCGTCGACCCTGACCACTTCCAGGCCCTGCGTGCTCTGGCGCACGTCGCCCATGTGACCGGCCATCTTCTTGCCCGGGAACACACGACCCGGCGACTGGCGCTGACCCAGCGAACCCGGGGTCCGGTGCGCCAGCGAGTTGCCGTGGGTGGCGTCACCCATGCTGAAGTTCCAGCGCTTGATCGTGCCCTGGAAGCCCTTGCCCTTGGTCACGCCCTGGACGTCGACCTTCTGGCCGACCTGGAAGATGTCGGCCTTGACCTCGCCGCCAACGGCCAGCTCGCCCAGGTCATCCACGCGCAGCTCCCACAGACCGCGGCCTGCTTCCACCTTGGCCTTGGCCAGGTGGCCGGATTCCGGCTTGTTGATGAGGGAGGCACGCTTGTGCCCGGCGGTGACCTGCACCGCGGTGTAGCCGTCGGCGTCGACGGTTTTCACCTGGGTAATACGGTTCGGGGTGGCTTCGATCAGGGTCACCGGAATGGACTGGCCATCTTCGGTGAACACCCGGCTCATGCCCGCCTTGCGACCGACGATTCCCAGCGAATATCTCTTCGCAGTCATTTCGTTAGCCTCAGGTCAGCTTGATCTGGACGTCGACGCCGGCCGCGAGCTCGAGCTTCATCAGCGCGTCCACGGTCTTGTCATTGGGGTCGACGATGTCGAGCACGCGCTTGTGCGTGCGGGTTTCATACTGGTCGCGCGCGTCCTTGTTGACGTGCGGCGAGGTCAGGATGGTGTAGCGCTCGATCCTGGTCGGCAGCGGGATGGGCCCGCGCACCTGCGCGCCGGTACGCCGCGCCGTTTCCACGATCTCGCTGGCCGAGCGGTCGATCAGACGATGATCGAAAGCCTTGAGCCGGATCCGGATCTTTTGGTCCGCCATGAGACGAAATTCCTTGGTTGAAAGAGCGTCGGGCCCTGCGGCTGGGTGCGCAGGACCCCGTTAAAATCAAAGACTTTCCGAGCCAATGCCGCCAGTCCGGAAGTATCCTTCGGAGAAAACAGAGGCAGGCCGGTTGCCGCCCTGCCCAAACAGGGAACTGCAAGCGTGACAACGCGCCCCTGCCGTAATGTTCCGAAAATCCTTCGGAACGACCGGGGCCCTGCCGCGCGACATTTCCATGTCTGGCGAAAACGAGGTGCTTCCTGCGCCTCCTTTCGCTGTATCACGGGCCCGATGAAGCTGAGTCCGTGAGCAAGCTGACCATTATGGAGCATTGGAATCTGGAGCGCAAGCCCTTTTTCCGTTTTGCCCCCAGGCGGGCGGAACGGCCCGAAGACCCGACTGCCCGACCTGAAAAGCCCGTGCGCCAAAGGCGCACGGGCCAAACCATTACTTGTTGATCTTGGCCACCACGCCGGCGCCGACCGTGCGGCCGCCTTCGCGGATTGCAAAGCGCAGGCCTTCGTCCATCGCCACCGGGTTGATCAGCTCAACGTCCATCTTCACGTTGTCGCCCGGCATCACCATC
>NZ_JBSVRG010000017.1:0-22770 GCF_054052045.1 Luteimonas sp. A277 | reverse complement strand
GGAACCTCCTCGGGAAAGGGTACGAGAAAATTCCACTTCTGACGTCAGCTAACCTGTGGGGGGATTACCCCAGCCTGTCAACAAACTCGGACTACCTTCGCGAGATTCCTCCACATCATCCCAAATTCCGGCTTGTACTTATCTGTCGTTCGTCTCAGCCTCACGTTCGCGAAGATGTCCAGCGAATGGCGCTTCGCAAACTCCTTTAGCAAGGCAGTATCGACCTCCAACAGACTTCCTGACGACATCGGCTCATGAAGCCGCCGATCTTGATCGAAGGCACTTTTCCACTCGATCACGTTGCCCAAGACAGCGTCGTCCGAATCGTTCGAACCAAACTGATCCTGAAAGTTGGCCGCGGGAATCGCGTCATTCCAGAAGGACGACAGCGCGGCAATTTCCCCTCCACTGCGGCCTCTAAATTGCCTGCGTGATACGGCGACGAGAGGAACAAGCGCCCCTTCCTGGGGAACCGCTCTCCGCGCAATCTCAGTCCGGTAGAAGTTCCGAAAGCTGTTATCCAGCCAACCGATTTGCGAAAGCATGTCCTTCTCAGTCAGTGCCCTACCCAGTTGATGCACTCCGAAGAGTTCAACGCGGGCAGCGCAAACCCTTGAGGAGTGGTCGCTGTCACGCTCGATACCGCGCTGCTCGGAGTACTCGAATAGCCTAGTAAAACCGTCCCGCGATCGCAGCGCATTCGCAATGGCTTGATCCGAATCGCGAAAATTAAGAAAGTCATCCTGCGACTCGGCAAACGAGAGCCACTCGATCCGCTCCGGCCGGGAAACAATTCGAACCAAGCTGTCTGTCGGATCCCGCAACCTCAGCACATCGGCAGTCCCCATAACGTATGCGGGGCCGATTTCATGAGCATTGATGAGGCTCACGATGCCACGATTGATAGCTTCACGGCATGCCTCGGCGAATGGCGGCGAGATCTCCAGGTTGTCGAAGTTGGTATTGATGTTATGTCGGCGGTGGATGACGGAGTCGTTCTCCAGACCCATCGACGCATTAGGATACTTCTCGTGCAGTACACGCGAAATCTCTCCCTCAAAGACCTCCTCGTCCGTCGCGCCATCACTGAAGAGCTCTGCCATCCATTGTGGGTATGGGGGAAGGCTTGTGCCATCTTGCTGCGAGCCGTACAGCGTCGGGGCAAGAGGTCGCAATACATGCGGTGCATCCAGGGCCCGTTGCGCCTTCTCGCAGGCGGGATCCACCTTCACGCACTCACACACGGCAGAAGCCACGGAGAGCCTAATGTTGAGATGTGCTTCTGACTCCGTGGACTGCACCAGCCAGTGAGCCCATTCTTCTCTCAGATCCGGACGAATCGCATTGAGTGAGTGGAACACCGATACCAGGTATTCCCGCGTGCCTGCGCCAGTGAACTCGAGCCATTGCGCTCGGACCGTCGAGATCAAGCTCGGCCTTGCCGCCAGAAGCTCAACGACCGCTTCGACACTCAGCAGTCGAATGTCTACTTCCGGATACTGAAACAAGGAGATGAGATACCGAAGTACTTCGTCGTCCACGTCATCACGGGGTACATCCAGCCAACGGGCATCTGTCTCCTTGGGCGCCAGGCCGGCGATCAAGCGGCGGTTGTGTGTCGTCCAGATTCTGTATAGCTCGACGCCATCGACACCAACTTCACCCATCAGTCTGATCAAGCGCGGGAGCATGAAAATCAACGATGTCGGGTATCGGCCGAGATGGTGAATGAACCCATTGAGCGTCAATTTTCGGCCAGCGAGAGGCTCCAGTTCCATGGCCAGTTCTGCAATCTCGTGGCTGAGCTCGGTGTACTCGAAGAAGAAGTCCGCGATGCAGTCGCGAGCTTCTTCGAGCAATGAAAAAGCCTCCAGCCGCCTAGGCACTTTAATGCGCTTGGCCAACTCGATAAGTAGCCTAGCTAACACTTCCGACGAAAGCCGCGACCGTCCAAATTCCAGCCATGAATCCAGATCCTTATAGGCCGCGCCACGAACCCATCCCGGCAGCAACTCTTTCAGTTCGTTCTCGGCTTCGAAACCGAGTCCGCCAAGTCGATACAGTTGCTCCCACCACGCATCGACGTCGAACGCATCCTTGAGCTTCCGATCCGCCTGACTACCTCCAACAATTTCGACAAATTCGGCGACAGTAGCTTGCCCAACATCCTCGACTTGAGCCTGCAGGCCATCAGCCGTGTCGTCCATGATCTCCAGCACTCGCTGGTCAAATTTCTCCAAAAGCTCATCGACTGCGGTCTGATGTTGCGCAGGAACCTCATCCATCGCGCCGGTGACTAGAAACGCTTTCAGCAAGTCATTCCGACCATTGAGTAACTCTCTTGAGTTCCTCTCTCGCCGCGCTCCGATTGCCAGCGCATCCAGCTTCGAATTAAGTTCATGCAGATCGGGCGAGACCTGATCAGAAAACGCGGAAGCCAAGGCACCCTTCTGCTCTTGCGCCACCACTTCGGTCGTGTCGGTCGGCTTCAGGAACTCACTTTTGTCGCTAGTGACGGCTTCCGGTCTCGAGGGCCCCTCCCATAGGTTCGCCCATTGCCCGACGAGATGAGGCATCTCCTTCTCGACGAGAAAAACCTGTCTCGCAAACTGGTATGTTTCCAAGCCGACGTCTACGTCTCCTTGCTTGAGCAGGGCGAGAAAGAATTCCCTCATTGCGGGTTCGGTGTCTTCATTGAAATGCCGATAGTTCTCCCACCGGCTCATTGTCTTCAGAACTGCCAAAAGCAGTCGCTTGTCGGTCAGCCTGTCCGCAGCCAGGACTCCGAGCACGCTCCGCAACGCTCTCTCTCGAGCAATGTAAGGGTCCTCGGAGATAAGCCCATGAAAGACCTTGTTCGGATACCAACGAGCGACGAGCTCCAGAAGTCCCTCAAGGGCAATCGCTACCTGCTTGCCTGCACCTGTACCTTCCAGCTGGTGACTGAGTTCGAATTGCTCTCGAATGCGATGGAGACTCCCGGCAGGATCCGTTCGATGCGCGACCTCAAGGGAGAACAATATTTCGCTGAACTGGTAGTCCTTTCGCGAATAGACACCACACGCCACCAACGCAACCTCGTTCCAGAGCCTTATTCCTTCTGCTCTGAATCCGCACACGCCCCAAGCTCGCGCAGCACCCAAGAGTTCTGTAGTAAGCGTCGCAGTTTCCTCCTCTAGGCGCGCCGAAGCCTCGACATGCACGAGAAGCTCACGGCGTATGGCGCCGGCCTCGCTGGAATCGATCATCGACAACGATATCGCGAGTCCGCGGGTCGCAGCTGGGAATCTGCTGCTTCGATCGCTACGTAGCCACTGGCGCGCCAGTGCGGTGTGCGCATCAGACGAAAGTAGCGCTTGCGCACAATCCCAGACATGCTGGAACAGCAGATGCACCGATGCTAGGTAAACATGCCGATCGTGGTCGTAGCCGCCGTCACCGCTCGCGTATTTGAGCGGTGCTGCGAGCCGATCACAGATCCTCTGTAGAGTGACGAAATCCCCTGACTTCCTGTCAAGCCTGCTCTGGTTCACCCAGAACTCGGCCAGCGAGAGCGACGCGGACACCAAGTCAGCCACAGTGCCCTGCAATTCGATGGCAGCTGAGCGCAAGAGCTTTGGAGCATCCGGCAGGTTGAGCATGAACACTCGGAAATGACTGAATGCAGCTTCCAGTTCGCTATTGAAGCGATGATTCTTCTGCAGGAGTGACGGAATTTTGGGCAGTTCGACCGACTGGACCGGATTGAATGGCACTTGCTGAAGCGCCAATTCGACCTGAACCCAGCCCAGGTAGTCTTGTGGCAGGTCGGACAGCCCATGCGTGCGGATGACCTGAGCCGACTCCGCAGCCGCATCGGCACACGCGAGTGCAACCGAGAGCGCCGCATTCGCAGCGGCGTGTAGCGTAGCCGGTAGCGCTGGCGCGTCGATCATCCGATAAATTTGATCGACGGCTCCCCTAGAGGCTAAGTGCTTGAAGATCTCAAGCAGAAGCGAGCTGTTCAGCCGGTCGTTCTCGACCTCATCTGAGCTGCGAATCGAATGTCCACGCTCAGATTTCGAATGCCACCTCAGATAACGAATCTCATCCAACAATACTTCCGGGTCCATCACTTCGCTACGCACCCGGTAGATGGATGTCAGGGCGTCGTACTTACCGCGCGACCGGTCGGCAAGTGCTTCCCGCACCATGGCAGCCGGCAACGACCGACCGAGCCGTGCTGCGTAGTGTTCGGCGAAGGCAGCGAACTTTTCCCTCGAAACCAACAGTCGCTCCCCGTTCCACACCATGTTGAGAGCGACATCGGAGAGCCCAAGATCTAGAAGGACTGTCGGGACGTCAACCGCGTCGAAATCGATGTTCTGTGCGATGAGCCCAGCTTGCTGAATCAGAAATCCGACTCGGGTAAACGAGAGCAGATCATTTGATTCGACACTTGCCTGCCACGCAATATTCAAGTTCGCTTGTATTTCTGACAGAGGGCGATAGCACGCCCACGCCCGATTCACCCATTCATCACCGCATGCATCCATCGCCTCGGCGAAACGACCAAGTTCGAAGAGAAGGCGTAAACGGTTGCGCCAGGCCTCGTCCGTTTCCGGTTTGCTTTGGTACCAAGCTAGAATCGCTTGGAATATCTCTCGTCGGTGCGGGCTGGTTCGTTCACTAACGAATTCAGCCAGACTGGCGTGATGGATCGCGTACCCCTTCGCCTCAGATACCCTTAATACGTATCTCAACGGCTTCAAAGTCTTTGCAACTTCTCCAAGAGATTGGATCTGTCCCACTGCGCGCAGCAAAGCCTGCAGCACCTCGAGCGAGGTGTATTCCTCTCGAACAGCGAGGATCGCGAGCACATACGTTGTGTTGACATCTCCGCTCCACTCGTCCCACAAATGCCGATGAAACAGGTCAATCTTTCCGTCTCGCAGCGTCGGTGCGTCCGCGAGATATCTTTCCCTCTCCCAATTGCTCATCGGAAGCAGAACCCCAGAGAGATATTCGAGGTAGATCGGCACACCTGCCGAAACTCGAATGACCTTCTCAGAGAGAGCGTCAGTCAGGCTGACACCCCGGAGGCGCATGAATTTACGTACCTGAGCTTCATCGAATCTCTTGACCCTGATCGTACGAGCCGGGTCACGCTGCAGATGCAAAGCGATCGTTGGAGGGATGGCCTCTTCATAGCGCGTCGTGAGTACAATAAGAACATTGTCTGGCACCCGGCCGTCCAATACCCTAGTTAGTGGCTTAGAGAGTAGCGACCTGCGCGATTGCCGATCTACGTGGTCAAGACCGTCAATGAGGAAGACAATGCGCTCCTTACTGTCCGACAATGCATGAAGCCAAGCGTTCAGCAAATCGACCGATGGACGCGCGTAGGCCGTAGGAAATTTGAAGTCAGGAAATGCATCTCTTAAGCGTGCACATATTGACCTAACAAACGCTTCCTCTTGAAGCCTCTCATTACCCAGTGTTTGCTCGTCAGGAATGAAGCAGTAATATCCGAACCTTATGTTCCCGCTTGCATGCAGGTACTGTGTTAGCGCCGTTGACTTCCCTGCCCCAGGTTCGCCGATGACTGCCACAAATCCGCCGGGCAACTTCTGAAGTGTATTGTCCAGTGCAGAGAAGAGCTCCGGCATCTCGACCCATAGCTTCTCATCGACCGGGAAGCGGTGGCTCAGGCGTTCCGCGAAGCGGTCCTCGAGTCCAAGCGCTTTCTGCATGTCTTTCGCGGTCACCGGTCCACCGGAAATTGACCACTTCACGCATTCGCTGAGCAGTGTGCCAAACTGCTGCTGTTCGATTCCGAGTTGTTTGAGTCTTGCTTTCACACGTGTGACGAGCACATCCCGATCCCCATGAGCCAGCGTAAAACGCAATCTCTTGAGAAAATCGTCGAACTCGCTGGCCTCATCAAAACCAGCACCCTTGCGCAACACCTCCAAGGTATTTTTGTAGTCGGGATACGACGCAACTGCGTTCAGGCCCTGGGTGTTTGAACGTATGAAGGGCTCGTGGTACTCCGTAATGAACTGCTGCAGACTGTGCGGGAAACCTGATGAAGTTTGCTTATTAACACCTGCCCGTCGCGTCGAGAGAAGCTCAACGACCTTAGTACCGCTTTCGGAGGAGATTTGACGGTATCCGCGCGCCAGTTTCCCCCAAAGCGATACGCCCTCCTCTTCCACGAGAAGACCTGCCAAGGTGAACGACGCGTCAGCATCTGCTGCCCACTTGACCTGAATGAAAGTAGATCCAGAAGTAGTGTCGACGATGATGTCGTCGATGTACTTGGCGCGATCGGGATTCTCTAGCGTGACTTGAACCGTTGTTGAGCCCACCTCAAGAAGGTCCAGAAGGTGCAGTGCACCGACCAGGTTCTGGTAATAAAATCCTGCCTGAGCTTCTGCACCCGCCATGCGGTTCCTCTTCTATCAGGTTTCTAACGCCGGGATTGGAACAGCGGTGCATTCAGTCTGCGCATGCCTTCTCAACATATCGTCGGTAGCCGCGCCACCTGTTCGAGACGATCGTTGCCCACCCTTTTGGAGGAGTTTACCAAAGCCCAGATCCGTAGATAGGTGCAAGGCATCGTCAGCCACCCCTGCAGACTGTCAACCTATCTTCTTTAGCGATCGGCCGCTTTGGGTCGGAAGCGGACGATAAAAGCCCTCTCTATAAACGCGCTGACTCTGCATTTGCGCAATGCTCTTCGGCCCCTCGGCTGATCACCGCCGGCGCTTGATACCTTTATCCCCGCGCTCATCTAGGCTCAAGAAGCCGCAACCGCGACCCGATCCAACCAGGAGCACCAATTGACCAACACCACCCCCATCCGCGTCGGCATCATCGGCCTCAACCCCGGCATCCACTGGGGCGCCACGGCCCACGTGCCGGCCCTCGCTTCCCTGCCAGATGATTACCAACTGGTCGGCGTAGCCAACACCAGCCTTGCCAGCGCCGAGCGCGCCGCCAAGGCGTTCGGGCTGAAGCATGCGTTTGCCAACGCCCAGGCACTGGTGGAGTCACCGGAGGTGGACCTGGTGGTGGTGACGGTGAAGGTGCCGCACCACCACGAGCTGGTGACGGCGGCGCTGGAGGCCGGCAAGCACTTGTACTGCGAGTGGCCACTGGGCAACGGGCTGGCCGAGGCACGCGAGCTGGCCGCGCTGGCACGGGCGCGGGGCGTGGTGGTGGCGATCGGCACGCAGATGCGGGTGGCTCCTGAGGTGGTGCACCTGCGCGAGCTCATTGCCGGCGGCCACATCGGCGAGGTGCTGTCGACCACGCTGGTCGGCAGCGGCGGGCAGTGGGGCGGGCTGACCGATGCCGCGCATGCCTATCTCTACGACGCTGCCAACGGCGCGACGCTGTTGACCATCCCGCTGGCGCATACGCTGGCCGGGCTTTGCGAGGTGCTCGGTGGCGTGCGCAACCTGTCGGCGCGCATGGTGCGCCACCGGGACACGGTGCACGTGGAGGACACCGGCAAGGACATTTCGAACAACAGCCCGGAGCAGGTGCTGGTGCACGGCACGCTGGAGAGCGGCGCGGCCTTCTCGGTCCACTATCGCGGCGGCACCTCGCGCGGGACCAACCTGCTGTGGGAGATCAACGGCACCAAGGGCGACATCCAGGTGACGGGTGCCGGCGGCCACGCCCAGCTCGTGGACCTGGACGTGCGCGGCGGCACCGGCGAAGCCAGCGGGCTCGCGCCGCTGATGCCGCCCGCCAGCGCCTACGCGGGCCTGCCGGACAGCGCGGTGGCGCGTAACGTGGCACGCATCTATGCGCTGCTCGCGCAGGACATCCGGGAGGGAACCAATCGGGCGCCAAGTTTCGATGACGCCGTGGTGCTGCATGAGCTGGTGGATGCGATCGAGCGCTCGGCCGCCGAGGCGGAGGTGGAGGTTCCGGGAGGCTGATCCAGGATCAGCAGCCGGTCACGCGAGCTCGCCCGATTCCACCGTTTGCTCCCCCGCCTGGCCCTTCACCGCCGCTTCCAGCATCGCCCAGGCGATGTTCTGGGCGGGGTTGATGCGCCACCTCCGCGGCAATACCGGACCGACTGTTCCCAGCACCACCTCGGCGACCCGCTCGCCGAGGCGGAACTCATTGCGCTCGCCGCTGATCAGGCCCGGCCGCACGAACGTGAGCGAGGGAAAGCCGACTTCCTGCAGGTCGCGCTCCAGCTCGCCCTTCACCCGGTTGTAGAAGACGCGCGAATCCGGGTCCGCGCCCATGGCGGAATTGAGCACGAAGGTGGGGGTGCCGTGGCGGTGGGCGATGCGCGCGGCCTGCAGCGGGTAGCGGTGGTCGACGCGGCGGAAGGCCTCGCGTGAGCCGGCCTTGTTCATGGTGGTGCCCAGGGCGCAGATGACCGCTTCGGCGCCCCACCAGGAGGCGTCTTCGGGCAGGTGCTCGTAGTCGACCCGCGGGGCGGTCAGGCCGGCGCGCGTAGGCAGCGGGCGGCGGACCGGGGCAATGACTTCGTGGACACGTTCGTCGGCGATGGCGAGGTCAAGGACGTGGCTGCCGACCAGGCCGGTCGCACCCAGGACAAGAAGCTTCATGGTGCCGACTCTGGTTGCTGCGCGCCGGAAACGCAAAGGTCACAGGTGCACCGCGAGCGTGGCGCCCACGCACCACAGCACCACCCACAGGGCGGACGCGCGCGCGAAGAACAGCAGGCCGAAGCCGATGGCCGCGATGATGAAATCCGCCGGCGCGCGGATAGCGCCAGTCCAGACCGGATCGTAGAGCGCCGCCGCCAGCAGGCCGACGACGGCGGCATTGGTGCCGGCCACGGCACTGGCAGCCAGGCGGTGCCGGGTCAGCCCCGCCCAGGCCGGCAGCACCGCCAACAGCAGCAGGAACCCGGGCAGGAACACCGCAATGAGTGCAACCGACGCGCCCAGCGCGGCCGGCATGCCAAGCGGGATTCCTGCACCGAGGAAGGCGGCGAGGGAGAACATCGGGCCGGGCACGGCCTGGGCGGCGCCGTAGCCGGCAAGGAAGGTATCCGCTTCAATCCAGCCCGGGTCGACCACCGAGTGCTGCAGCAGCGGCAGCACCACGTGGCCACCGCCGAAGACCAGCGCACCGGCCTGGTAGAAGGCGCCCGCCACCCCGGCCGCGGTCGGCGTGACTGGGGTAGGCAGCAGCAGGGCCGCGGCCAGGCCGGCCAGGAACAGGGCGAGGAAGACGGCGCCGGCGCGGCGGCCATGGCGCACGGGAAGGCCCGCTGCGGCCGGCGCGCGCACATGCCGGCACAGCCCCAGCCCCAGCAGGGCGCCGAGGGCGATGGCCACCAGCTGGATCCAGGCCGCCCCGGCCAGCAGGACCAGCGCCGCCGCGCCGGCGGCGATCGCGACGCGCGGCAGGTCCGGGGTGAGCTGCCGCATCATGCCAAGCAGGCTGTGCGCCACCACCGCCACGGCCACCAGCTTCAGGCCCTGCAGCGCGGCCGCACCAACGCCCTGGCCCAGGTGCGGCGCCAAGGCCGCGAAGCCGAACATCAGCAGCGCCGAGGGCAGGGTGAAGGCAAGGAAGGCGGCCAGCGCACCGCGCCAGCCGCCGCGGAACAGGCCGATGGCGAACCCGACCTGGCTGCTGGCCGGCCCCGGCAAAAACTGGCAGAGCGCCAGCAGCTGGGCGAAATGGGCGTCGTCCAGCCAGCCGCGGCGCTGCACGAACTCGGTGCGCAGGTAGCCCAGGTGCGCGACCGGCCCGCCGAACGCGGTCAGCCCGACCTTGAAGAACGCACGGAAGACTTCGCCCGCGGTCCCTTCCGGGCGCCCGGCCCTGTCGGAGTCAGCGTGCGGCATGGCGGTCGGCCCTCCGGGAGCCGGCAAGCGTCAGGCCCATCGTCATCCGCTGGCCGGGATCACTTCACCGTGCTCCTTGGTGAACGGCTTCGTCAGCGGCGGCAGGATCTCCAGCACCACCTCCGACGGCCGGCACAGCCGCGTGCCCTGCGCAGTGTCCATGAACGGCCGGTTGATAAGGATCGGGTGGTCCATCATGGCATGGAATTGAATGATGCAACCACCGCGCTGGCCGCCCTGGGCCACCCCAAGCGGCTGTCGGTGTTCCGCCTGCTGGTCGAGGTCGGCCCTGAAGGACGCACCCCTGGCGAGATCGCCGAAACCCTGTCGCTGCCGGGCGCGACGCTGTCGTTCCATCTCAAGGAGCTCACGGCGGCAGGACTGATCGAGGGGGAGGCGCATGGGCGGAATATCCTGGGGCCGGGGCGCTGGTGCTGGTGGCCGTTGCCGCCCGCGGGCACGTGATCTCCACCCGCAGGAAGGTGGGCATCGTGCTGACGCTGCCGGTGCTGCTGGTCACCCTGACGGCGCTGGCGGTGCGGCTCAGCGCGGGCTGATTGGCAGCGCTCCGCGACGCAAACATGCCCCGGGCTGGCGTGGAAGGCTGTGTTTCTTTGCCCGCCCCGGCCCAAACCGCGACAATAGGGGGGTTACGCGGCCGTCCCCTCCGGGCCGGCCCTGCGTGCCGCCCGGCCCGTTGCCCGCGGCGCGCCCTCCCGTCCGTATCGAGGATTGCCAGCCCCATGCCCAACGCCCCCAAGATCATCTACACCATGACCGACGAAGCGCCGTACCTGGCCACGCAGTCGCTGCTGCCGATCGTGCAGGCCTTCACCAGGACCGCCGGCATCGCTGTGGAAACACGCGATATCTCGCTGTCGGGCCGCATCCTGGCGCAGTTCCCCGACCGGCTGAAGCCGGAGCAGCAGGTGGCCGATCACCTGACCGAACTGGGCGAGCTGGCCAAGACGCCTGAAGCCAACATCATCAAGCTGCCCAACATCAGCGCTTCCGAGCCGCAGCTGCGCGCGGCGATCCGCGAGCTCCAGGACAAGGGCTTTGATGTGCCGGATTACCCCGCCGACCCGAAGGACGATGCCGAGCGCGAGATCCGCGCCCGCTACGGCCGGGTGATGGGCAGCGCGGTGAACCCGGTGCTGCGCGAGGGCAACTCCGACCGTCGCGCGCCCAAATCCGTGAAGGAATACGCACGCAAGCATCCGCACCGCATGGGCAAGTGGAGTGCGGACTCCAAGGCGCACGTGGCCCACATGAGCGACGGCGACTTCTACTCCAGCGAGCGCTCGGCCACGATGGCCGCGGCGGGCGAGCTGAAGATCGAGTTCGTCGGCGCCGACGGCAGCGCGCGCGCGCTGCGCGATCCGGTGAAGGTGCAGGAAGGCGAGATCGTTGATGCCGCGCGCATGTCGCGCAAGGCGCTGGCCGCGTTCATGGCCGAGCAGATCGAAGACGCCAAGGCCCAGGACGTGCTGTTTTCGCTGCACCTGAAGGCGACCATGATGAAGGTCTCCGACCCGCTCATGTTCGGCGTGGCGGTGCAGGAGTTCTATGCCCCGGTGCTGGACAAGCACGCTGAAGCACTGAAGCAGTCGGGCTTTGACCGCAACAACGGCATCGGTGACCTGTACTCGCGCCTGGACAGCATGCCGGCCGATACCCAGGCCGCCATCAAGGCCGAGATCGAGGCGCTGTACAGGGAACGTCCGGGCGTGGCGATGGTGAATTCCGACAAGGGCATCACCAACCTGCACGTGCCGTCCGACGTGATCGTTGACGCCTCGATGCCGGCGATGATCCGCGACTCCGGACAGATGTGGAACGCGGCCGGCGAGTTGCAGGCCGCCAAGGCTGTAATCCCCGACCGCAGCTATGCCGGCGTGTACCAGGCCACGATCGAGGACTGCAAGGCCAACGGCGCGCTGGACCCGGCCACCATGGGCAGCGTGCCCAACGTGGGCCTGATGGCGCAGAAGGCCGAGGAATACGGCAGCCACGACAAGACCTTCCAGGCCCCGGCCGACGGCACCATCCGGGTGACCGACCAGGACGGCAACCTGGTGTTCAAGCACACGGTGGAGGCCGGCGACATCTGGCGCATGTGCCAGGCCAAGGATGCGCCGATCCGCGACTGGGTGCGGCTGGCCGTTGAGCGCGCGCGCCTGAGCGGCACCCCGGCCGTGTTCTGGCTGGATCCACAGCGCGCGCACGACGCGCAGCTGATCACCAAGGTGGAGCGCTACCTGAAGGACCACGACCTGGCCGGCCTGGACATCCAGGTGCTGGCGCCGGTGGAAGCCACGAAGCTGTCGCTGGCGCGCATGCGCAAGGGCGAGGACACCATCTCGGTGACCGGCAACGTGCTGCGCGACTACCTGACCGACCTGTTCCCGATCCTGGAGCTGGGCACCAGCGCCAAGATGCTCTCGATCGTGCCGCTGATGGCCGGTGGCGGGCTGTTCGAGACCGGCGCCGGCGGTTCGGCCCCCAAGCATGTGCAGCAGTTCGTGCAGGAGAACTACCTGCGCTGGGATTCGCTGGGCGAGTTCCTCGCGCTGGCGGCTTCGCTGGAGCACCTGGGCCAGCGCAACGACAACGCGCGTGCGCTGGTGCTGGCCAAGGCGCTGGATGCGGCCACCGGCCGGTTCCTGGACAACGACAAGTCACCTACCCGCCGCCTGGGCGGGATCGACAACCGTGGCAGCCACTTCTACCTGGCCATGTACTGGGCCGAGGAACTGGCGGCGCAGGACGAGGACCCGGCACTGAAGGCGATCTTCGCCCCGCTCGCCGCTGCCCTGGCCCGCGACGAGGAAAAGATCGTGACCGAGCTGATCGATGTGCAGGGCAAGCAGGTGGATATCGGCGGCTACTTCCGCCCCAGCATCGAGAAGACCGGCGCGGCGATGCGCCCGAGCGCGACCTTCAACGCAGCCCTGGCCAACCTGGTCACCTGACCCGCCACGGGGGCCGCACCCGCGGCCCCCGATGGGTTCCGATGGGTCCGAGGGGCTCCGCTGTAGGAGCGCGTCATACGCGCGAAGCCGCGTGACACTTGGACGCAAACCGCGGCTTCAGCCCCGGCGTTATGTCCGAAGCCACGCTCCGTTGCCGCAATTCACGCGGTTTCGCGCGCATGGCGCGCTCCTACAAATGGGGTGGTCAGGAGATCTTGACCAGTTGCTTGCCGAAATTGTCGCCCCGCAGCAGGCCGATCAGGCCCTGCGGGGCATTTTCCAGACCTTCGACAATGTCTTCGCGATAGCGCACTTGGCCCTCGCGCAGCCAGCCGCCCATCTCGCGCACGAACTCCGGGTACAGGTGGCGATAGGGCTTGTCGCCAACGATGAATCCGCGCACGGTCAGGCGCCGGCTGAGGATCAGGCCCATCAGCTGTGAAAGGCGGTCCGGACCGGGCGGCAGGCCGGCGTCGTTGTAGTGCGCCACCAGGCCGCAGACCGGCACCCGCGCGTGATCGTTGAGCAACGGCAGCACCGCGTCCAGGACCTTGCCGCCCACGTTTTCGTAATACACGTCGATCCCGTCGGGCGCGGCGGCGCGCAGCTGCCCGGCGAAGTCGTCCGCACGGTGGTCCAGGGCGACGTCGAAGCCCAGGTCACCGCGCAGATGGGCGACCTTCTCCGGTCCGCCGGCAATGCCGATGGTGCGAGCGCCGCGCAGCTTCGCGATCTGCCCCACGGTGGCGCCGACCGGGCCGCTGGCGGCGGCAACGGCCAGGGTTTCGCCCGGCTGCACCTTGCCGATCTCGTGCATGCCGACATACGCCGTGAATCCCGGCATGCCATGGACGCCCAGGGCCGTGGTCACCGGCGCCTGCCCGGGATCGAGCTTGCGCTGCAGGCTGTCCCCATCGGCGACGGCAAACGCCTGCCAGCCGCCGTGGGCCAGCACCAGGTCGCCGGGGGTCAGATCGGGATGGCGGGATTCCACCACTTCGGACACCGTGCCGCCTTCCATCGTGCCGTCGATATCCAGCGGGGCCGCATACGAGCGTCCCTCATTCATGCGTCCGCGCATGTAGGGATCCAGCGACAGCCACCGGTTGCGCAGCAGCACCTGGCCTTCGGCGGGCGTGGGCAGCGGCGCGCGATCGAGGCGGAAATTGCCTGCCGTTGGCACGCCCTCGGGGCGCGAGGCCAGCACGATGCGGGTGTTTTCAGCGGGGGACTGGGTGTTCATGGGGTCTCCATAAGGCGTGCCCGCGGATTTCGCGACATGCACTTGGGAGTTGCAAGGTAGCGCCCTTGGCGTTTCGCCGCCGCGAAACCGCCACCGGCTTTGCGCTAGGCTGTCGACCCATTTACGGAGAACCGCCGATGAGACCTGTCCTGCTCACCGCCCTGCTTCCGCTCGCCCTGGCCGCCTGTGCTCCATCCGGCGGCGACACGCCGGCTACCGCAGAGCCGGCGGCCGAAATGGCCATGCCTGTTCCGGCCGACGCCGGGGCCGAGGCATCGCTGGAAGGAACGGTTTCCGGCACGTGGCGCTCCCCCGACTTCGTCGAGCGCGACCGTTACCGCAACCCGGCTGAAACCTTGGCCTTCTTCGGCCTGCAGCCTGATCACACCCTGATCGAAATCACCCCGGGTGGCGGCTGGTATGCCGAGATCCTGGCGCCGTACCTGCGCGAGCGCGGCCAGTACATTGCCGCCGTGGTGGATCCGGATGCGCTGCCGGAAGACCGCCGCGATTACCCCACCCGCACCCTGGCGGGCCTGGAGGAACGCTTCGGACAGGGGCCGGACCAGTTCGATCGCGCCCAGGTGGTGCGTTACAACCCGGACAGCCCGCAGTTCGGCGAGCCCGGCAGCGCCGACATGGTGGTGACCTTCCGTAACGTGCACAACTGGCTGGGCAACGACCAGGCCGAGGGCATGTTCAAAGGCTTCTTCGAAGTGCTGAAGCCCGGCGGCGTGCTTGGCGTGACGGATCATCGCGCTGCGGCCGATGCACCCGATTACGACGGCACCGGCTATGTGCGCGAAGACCGCATGGTTGCGCTGGCCGAAGCGGCTGGCTTCCAGTTCGATGCCAGCAGCGAGATCAACGCCAACCCGGCGGATACGAAGGACCATGCGAACGGCGTGTGGACCCTGCCGCCGACCAACCGCCACGATGACGCGGACGCAGAGAGGTATGCCGAAATCGGCGAAAGCGACCGCATGACCCTGCGTTTCGTCAAACCCGAATAACGCCGACCGCTGCTGTAGGAGCGCCTCGCAGGCGCGAAGCCGCGTGAACCATGGCGGCCAGCGTGGCTTCGGACCCGATGCAGGATCCGAAGCCACGTCTGATGATCGATGTCACGCGGCTTCGCGCGCGTGGCGCGCTCCTACGAGGGGCAGAACCCTCTTGGCTGGTGTCACGCGGCTTCGCGCGCGTGGCGCGCTCCTACGGGGAGAGCGGCGTGGTGCGCAGGACGGTGAGGATGTTCTGGCCGGCGCGGCCGTCGGCGGGGGTGATGCCGAGGCGCTGCTGCTCGGTGCGGATGGCGCGGCGGGTGTTGGTGCCGATCAGGCCGTCGACTTCGCCGATGTCATGGCCGCGCTCGAGCAGCAGGGTCTGCAGCTGGCGGCGTTCGGCCCGGGACAAGCCGGGATCGCTGGTCGGCCACGTGGCCACCAGGCCGCTGCCGCCGCGCAGGCGGTCCGACAGCAGGGCGATGGCCAGGGCGTAGCTTTCGGCGGCGTTGTAGGAATAGATCGCGTCGAAGTTGCGGAACACCAGGAACGCGGGCCCCTGCGCTCCGGCTGGCAGCAGGATGGCCGAACGGGTATCGCCGGGCAGGTCGATGCCCTCGCCATTGATACGCGCAACGCCGCGGCCCAGCCAGTCGGACAGCGGCCGGCGGTTGGTCCGTCCGGCCAGCGAAGCGTTGAAGCCGGCGGGCAGCTTCACTTCGTAGCCCCAGGGCCGACCTGTCTGCCAGTTGGAGCGCTTCAGGTAGTTGGCGGTGGAGGCCAGCGCGTCGGGAATGCTGCCGACCAGGTCGCGGCGGCCGTCGCCGTCGAAATCGACCGCGATGCGTGCATAGGTGCTGGGGATGAACTGGGTGTGGCCGAACGCGCCGGCCCAGGAGCCGGTGAGGCCTTCGGCCTTGATGTCGCCCGCCTGCAGCAGCTTGAGCGTGGCGATGAATTCACCGCGGAAGAACGACTGCCGCCGGCCTTCGCAGGACAGCGTGGACAGCGAGGTCAGGATCGGGCGCTTGCCGAAAATCCGGCCGTAATCACTTTCCACGCCCCAGATGGCGACCACCGTGGCCGGATCCACGCCGTACTGGGCGGAGACGCGGGCCAGCAGCTCGCCGTGCTCCTCAAGCCTTGCCTTGCCGTCAGCCACCCGCTCCTCATCCACCAGTCCGGCCAGGTAATCCCAGATGTCGGTGCTGAACTCGGGCTGGAAGTTGAGCAGCTCCAGCACGGAGCGATCAGGCTCCAGATCCGCGGTGTAGCGCTCGAACGTGGCCGCACTCACGCCCTGCTGGGCCGCGGTGGATTTCACCCCGGCCATGCAGCGCTGGAACGCCGAATCGGCGTGGGCGGCGAAGGCGGGCAGCAGCAGCAACAGGCAGGCAAGTCGTTTCATGGGCACGGTCACAGGACGGCAAGACCCCCATTGTAGGAGCGCGCCATGCGCGCGAAACCGCGTGACCCCTGCCTCCCCCGAATCGCCGCCAACGTGAAGGGTCGGTGGGGCCATCCCGGTCAGGACTGTCGGCGCCATGGACGGCGCCGGCAAGCGTACATGGACGTATTCACAGCGGGTCCTGACCGGGATGGCCCCGCCGGCGCACCCGCGAGGCTCGCGGAACAATCCCCCGGACGATGCAGTGGAGCCACTATAAACGTCACGCGGTTTCGCGCACGTGGCGCGCTCCTACAGGGGGTGGAGGAGGCGGAGGCCGAGGCGGTTGTCGGGGTCGTTCCAGGATTCGGCGACCTTCCAGCCGGCGGCGGCGGCGATCGCGGCGAAGTCCACGTCGGTGTATTTGTGACTGGTCTCGACCTGCATGGCTTCGCCTTCCTCGAAATGGAACGTCCGCCCGTCCACTCGTACCTGCTGCTCGCGTTGGCTCACTAGAGCCGTCTCGATCCGGCTGCGCTCCACGGAATAGCGCGCCCGGTGACAGAACTGGTCGAGGTCGAAATCGCTGCCGATCTCGCGGTTCAGGCGCGCCAGCAGGTTCAGGGTGAACTCGGCGGTGACCCCGGCGGCATCGTTGTAGGCGGCCTCGATCAGCGCCGGATCCTTGTGCAGGTCGATGCCGATCAGTGCCAGCCCGTCGGCGCCCACGGTGTCACGCATGGCGCGCAGCAGGTGGATGGACTCCTCGCGGTCGAAATTGCCCAGGGTCGATCCGGGGAAGAACACCAGCCGTCGGCGCGGTTCACGCAGCGGCTGTGGCAGGCTGACCGGACGGGTGAAGTCCGCGCCCACCGGCAGCATCTCGATCTGCCCAAAACGCCCTTCCAGCCGCGACACGCTGTCGAGCAGGGCGGCGCGGGAAATCTCGATCGGCGTGTAGGCCACCGGATCTTCCAGGCCGGCGAGCAGCAGCTCCGTCTTGCGCCCGCTGCCACTGCCGTATTCCACCACGTGCAGATGCGGTCCGACCGCTGCGGCGATATCGGCCAGCCGTGATTCGAGCAGGGCCGTCTCCACCCGGGTCAGGTAGTACTCCGGCTGCCGGGTGATGCGCTCGAACAGTTCGGAGCCGCGCGCATCGTAGAAATACTTGGAGGGCAGCCGCTTGGGATGTGCTGACAGGCCGGCCACGACTTCCGCGGTAATCCGCTCCGGGGTGGGTTGCAGGTCGATCAGGTCGGCGTCGGGGACGGCAGGCATGGACAGGCTCATTCGTCGCGGGCCAGGCGCAGGCCGGCAAACTGCCAGCGTGCGTGGGAAGGGAAGAAATTGCGGTAGCTGGCACGGATATGGCCGGCCGGGGTGAGGCAGCTGCCGCCGCGCAGGACCCACTGGGCGTTCATGAATTTGCCGTTGTACTCCCCCTCCGGGCCCGGCCAGGGCCGGTAGCCGGGATAGGCGGTGTAGGCGCTCGAGGTCCACTCCCACACCCCGCCGAACAGCTGGGCGAATCCGCTGACACCCTCGGCCCCTGCCGCACGGGGATGCAGCGCCGCATCGTCTCCGGCCGCGACAGGATCGACACCTGCGACGGCATGCTCCCACTCGGCCTCACGCGGCAGGCGTGCGCCGGCCCAGCGCGCGTAGGCGTCGGCTTCGTAATAGCTCAGGTGGCAAGCGGGTGCATCGGGCTCGGCCTCGCGCCAGCCGTGCAGGGTGAACACCTGGTCCAGGTCCTCGTGCCAATACAGTGGGCGCTGGACACCTTCGGCCTGGATCCACGCCCAGCCGTCGCTCAGCCACAGGGCCGGATCGCGATAACCGCCGTCGCGGATGAACTCGAGGTATTCACCGTGCGTCACCGGACGGTTGGCCAGCGCATACGGTTGCAGCAACACCGGGTGGCGCGGCGATTCGTTGTCATAGGCGAAGGCTTCCGAATCCGCCGGCCACGCCGCCGCACCAATGTCTGCGGTACCACCGGACATGCGGATCCACTGCAGGGCGCCCGCTCCGCCATCTTTGGACGGGGTGTCTTCGCAATAGGCCGGATGCAGCGGGTTGCTCCAGAACGCATGCTTGATGTCGGTCAACAGCAGTTCCTGGTGCTGCTGCTCATGGTGCAGACCCAACAGCAGGCGTTGCCGCGCCTCCGCATCCAGGCTCCCGGCTTCCGTCTGCCAGGTCAGGCGCGCGTCCACCTGGTGGCGGTAGTCGATCACTTCAGCCAGCGACGGCCGAGTGAGCAGGCCGCGCCGCGGCCGCGCATGCATGGGACCGATGCTCTGGTAGTAGCTGTTGAACAGGTAATCCCAGGCGGGGTTTACCGGCTGGTAGCCGGGCAGCCCAGCGAGGATGAAGCGCTCGAAAAACCAGGTGGTATGGGCGAGGTGCCACTTGGCCGGACTGGCGTCAGGCATGCTCTGCACCATCGCATCTTCGGCAGAGAGCGGCGCTGCCAGGCAGAGGGTGCGGGCGCGCACCTGGGCAAAACGCGCCACAAGCGACTGTGCGTAGGCCGACGTGGAGGTGGGAAGGGCCGTGGGGGCGGTTTCCATGGGCACATGATTGCGGCGCTCCAGTTACAGGAGCGTTAACTGGCGCAGTCAGCCTCCCGCGTCCAGGTACAGCCAGCGGCCGTCAACGCGCAGGAAGCGGCTGGCTTCCTGCATCCGCACCGCGCTGGCGCCGCCCTCGCGATAGCGGGCGATGAATTCCACGATCGCGCTGTCCTCACCGGTGAGCCGATGCGACTTCACCGTGAGGCCGAGCCAGGTGGGGCCCCCTTCGGCTGGCGCTTCCAGCTCCAGCGGATCCGGACAGGTGTCGGGATGCCAGCTCTGGCGCAGGTAGTCTTCCAGCAGCAGCACGTATGCGCTGTAGCGGGAGCGCATCAGCGCCGCTGCATCGGCCGCCGGCTGGCCCTGGTGCAGGGGTGCGCAGCAGCGCGGATAGTCCCTGCCGGTGCCGCAGGGGCAGGGACGGCGCAGGTCAGCCGCGGCGGCCACTGCCGGTTTCAATGAACTGCAGGAATTCGGAGCGGGTGCGGGCATCGTCGCGGAACGCGCCAAGCATGCTGGAAGTGATCATGCTGACGCCGCGCTTGTGCACGCCGCGGGTGGTCATGCACTCGTGCACGCCTTCCACCACCACGCCCACGCCCAGCGGCTGCAGCGCGCGCTGGATGCAGCCGGCAATCTGCGCGGTCATCTTTTCCTGCACCTGCAGGCGCTTGGCATAGGCCTCCACCACCCGCGCCAGCTTGCTGATGCCCACCACCTTGCCGGCCGGCAGGTAGCCCACGTGCACGCGGCCGATGATCGGCGCCATGTGGTGTTCGCAGTGGCTTTCGTATTCGATGTCGCGCAGCACGATCATCTCGTCGTAGCCGCCGACTTCCTCGAAGGTCCGGGCCAGGTACTCGTCCGGATCCAGCGCGTAGCCGCTGAACCACTCCCGGTAGGCCTTGACCACGCGCTTGGGGGTATCGAGCAGGCCTTCGCGCGCAGGGTCATCGCCGGCCCAGCGCAGCAGGGTGCGCACGGCCTCTTCGGCCTGATCACGGGTCACGCCGTGGGGATCTGGAGGAAGCTCGGCCATGGACGGAAATCACGCGTTTGGGGAATCGTCCATGTTAACGCGCCGCTGCTCAGCTGGGCCGGCCCTGGTTTTGCAAGGTCGCGTCCATGTCGCGCCAGAGATGCTCCACGGCGTGCCGGGCCTGGTCCCAGGACAGGCGCGAGCGGCCGCGGACCTTCAGCCAGCGTGCGCCGAGGGCCGGTTCAACGCCGGCAAATTCCTGGCCGCCGTGCGTGCGCCAGGTTTCCACGCCAAAGCGGTACGCGGGCTCGTAGTCATGCCATTCCATGCCAGGCGCGTAGTAGGCCATCTTCGAGTAGATCTCCTCGAAATGGCCCACGTTGTCGCTGGGATCGGTCGAGACGACCATGCGGTTGCCCACCAGCGCGCCGCCGGCCACGCCGATCACCACCCCGACCACCAGCCCCGATGGGCCGGCCATCAGGTAGCCCAGCGCGCCCAGCACGGCACCGCCGACCAGGGCACTCACGGTAGTACGCGGAATATGTCGCCTTTCCAGAGTGCTCATCCTGCCTCCTGGGCGCGGATACGCCAGTTTCCCTGTTATGTTTCGCACGCTATAGCGTCCCCGGTCGCCGTGCGGTGAAAGTCGGCCGAGCCCGGCGGCCCTTCTTCAATCCGGGAGTAGATATCGTGCGATCCGCCCTTGCCTGCAGCACCCTTGCCATCGCCCTGGCCCTGGCCGCCTGCTCCCCGCAGCCCGCGGCCGACCAGACCAGCACCGCCATCCCCACCCAACAGGCCGAGGACGAATCGGCGCGCCTGAATGCCTGGTTCGAGGAGCAGTACGAGCAGTTCCTGCAGTTCAGCCCGACCATGATGACTTTCCAAGGGCGCAAGGATCTCTACGACCGGCTTGATGACGTCTCCGAAGCGGGCCAGCGCGCGCGCCTGGACTGGATGGCGGCTTCGGTCGCGGAGATGGAATCGGCGTTTGATTACGACCGCTTGGACGATGACGCCCAGCTCTCCTGGGACATCTGGAAGCGCCAGTACGACAGCGCGCGCGGGCAGATGCAATACCTCTCCCACGCCTATTCGTTCGACCAGATGAACGGGATGAACAGCGTGCTCCCGATGTTCCTGATCAACTTCCACACCGTGGAGAACGAGCAGGATTACCTGGCCTATATTTCCCGCCTGCAGGCGGTGCCGACCCTGCTTGGCGAGCTGCTCGACCGCGCCCGTGCCAATGCCGAACAGGGCATCCGCCCACCCCGTTTCGCCTACGAGGGCGTGATCGAGCAGTCGCGCAACATCATCACCGGCGCGCCCTTTGGCGATGGCGTCGACAGCCCGCTGTGGGCCGACCTGCAGGCCAAGGCCGACGCACTGGTGGAGTCCGGTGACATCAGCGCGGAGCGCGCCGATGCGCTGAAGGAGCAGGCGCGCCAAGCGCTGGTCGAGCAGGTGCAGCCCGTCTATGAGCAGATCATCGCCTGGAGCGAGGAAGAGCTGCCCAACGCGCTGGAAAACCCGGCCGGCGTGGGCACCACCCATCCCGACGGCGCGGCGTACTACGCCTGGCAGCTGCGCGAGAACACCACCACCGACATGAGCGCGGAAGAGATCCACCAGCTCGGCCTGGACGAGGTAACCAGGCTGCGCGGGGAGATGGAGGCGCTGATGGAGCAGGTCGGCTTCGAGGGCGACCTGCAGGCGTTTTTTCAGTTCCTCAACACCGACCCGCAGTTCCGCTACCCGAATACCGACGAGGGCCGCCAGGCTTACATCGACGATGCCACCGCGGCGATCGAGAACATCGAGCAGTACCTGCCCGAGTACTTCGGTCTGCTGCCCAAGGCGGACCTGGTGGTGCGCCGGGTTGAGTCGTTCCGCGAACAGGACGGCGCCGCCCAGCACTACTATCCGGCCACCCCGGACGGCTCACGCCCGGGCATCTACTACGCGCACCTGTCGGACATGGACGCGATGCCGAAGACCGAACTGGAAGTGATCGCCTACCACGAGGGCCTGCCCGGCCATCACATGCAGATCTCGATCGCCCAGGAGCTGGAGGATGTCCCCACCTTCCGCACCCAGCAGTTCACTACCGCCTACACCGAGGGCTGGGGCCTGTACTCGGAATGGCTGGCCAAGGAAATGCCGGACACCTACCAGGACCCCTATTCGGAATACGGCCGACTGATGTCGGAGATGTGGCGCGCGATCCGCCTGGTGGTGGATACCGGCATGCACGCCAAGGGCTGGACCGAGGAGGAAGCGGTGGAATATTTCTCTGCCAACAGCTCGATCCCCGAAGCCGCCGTGCGCTCGGAGATCCGCCGCTACCTGATCATGCCGGGCCAGGCGACCGCCTATAAGGTCGGCATGATCAAGATGCAGGCGCTGCGCCGCAAGGCCGAGGCCGAGCTGGGCGAAGCCTTCGACATCCGCGGCTTCCACGACACCATCCTCGGCGGCGGCGCCATGCCGCTGGACCTGCTGGAACGCCGCGTAGACGCCTGGATCGCCGCGCAGAAGTCCTGACCTCGCGAGAGCTCCGGTTCATTGGTAGGAGCGCGCCATGCGCGCGAAGCCGCGTGACACTGGGCGATGGCGCAAGGCTTCGGCACCGGCATCTGTGTCCGACGCCATGCCGCAATGCCTGGACTCCCGCGGCTTCGCGCGCATGGCGCGCTCCTACAGGGGGAATCAACGGCGCCGTGCCGGACGAATTACGGGGTGTCGGGGGCGTAGCCCCGAC
>NZ_JBSVRG010000016.1:0-23947 GCF_054052045.1 Luteimonas sp. A277 | reverse complement strand
CAACATGGCAAGCTTTTTCTGCCATGTTGACGGCGTAGCGATGCAATTTCGGCTTGAACGCATTGTTAGGCCGTCCCGTTGAACACGAACTCATAGTGCGTTACCTCAACTGGGTGTTGAGCAATCTCGGCAAGGACAACCCTCTTATCCGGGGCTCCAGACCGGCTCCAATCTGGACTCCACTCCATGTGCGGTTGAATGAACTCACCTGTGACCGTGAAGGAGTCGTAACCCAAGAACCGCCAGCCTTGAGAGTAAATGAGTTCGATGCATCGCTGCGCATCAGCTCGCGATACCAAGGTGACACCGCCGCGCCGCGTGTGCGGGAAGTCGAATTCTTCTAGGAGGGTTGACCAATCTGACATGAGGCCTAACACCAGAATTAAGCCGCGCCGCGAAGCGGTGTCGGCTTGAATGAATTGTTAGGCAACACCGCCATCTGCCGGGGCCTCCGGCCTTCCGATCCAGCCACTTTCCACAAGCTCTATGGCCGCTAGGATTTGATGGGCAAAAGCACGTGCCTGGGCGACGTCAAACTCCACTGCATCCTCGTATGGCATTGCCACGACCTTGATGAAGATGAGCCCCTCGTCAGGACGGGCGTCACAAGTCACGGTCTCTTGGTAAGGCTTGTTTGCTGTGTCGGACATGTCTGTTGTGGTGCCTAACAACAATTAGACGGCAAAAGAGGGCTGTAATCCCGCGGCGTAACGCGGAACTCCGTGCAGAATCGACGCATAAGACCCTCCCCTGTCCGCATTTGCTTCCGTTCTGACGCATAACTCCCCAGCTATGCGTCTCCCCAACCCGAACCTAGCAGCCCCCGCCACACAACTCAATCCAGAGGCTGGCTCTACTTGTACACACCGGGCCATACACCCCGGCGACCCCTCACCCGATCCGCTCAAACTCCATCAGCGGCGCCGCCATCAGCCACGGCTGCAGCCAGTGGTCCAGCAGCAGGAAGGCGAACAGCGCCATCAGGTAGATGACCGAGTAGTTGAATACCCGCATGGCGAAGAATTCATCCGGCGGGTCCAGCAGCTTCCACGCGTACCAGAGGAATACGCCGCCCAGCACCAGCGCGCCCCCGAGGTAGAACAGGCCGCTCATGCCGGTGGCCCAGGGCAGTACGGTCACCACCAGCAGCAGCACGGTGTAGAACAGGATCTGCCAGCGGGTGTAGGTGACACCGTGGGTGACGGGCAGCATGGGCACCAGGGCGCGGGCGTAGTCGTCGCGGCGGAAGATGGCCAGGGCCCAGAAGTGCGGCGGGGTCCAGACGAAGATGATCAGCACCAGCAGCAGGGCATGGGGATCCAGGGTGCCGGTAATGGCGGCCCAGCCCAGCGCGGGCGGCGCGGCGCCGGCGACGCCACCGATCACGATGTTCTGCGGCGTGGCCCGCTTCAGGTAGCCGGTGTAGACGATGGCGTAGCCGATCAGCGAGGCGAAGGTGAGCAGCGCGGTGAGCGTGTTGACCAGCAGCACCAGGATGGCCATGGAGGCCAGGCCCAGCGCCACGGCAAAGATCAGCACCTGCATCGGGCGCAGGGTGCCGGTGGCCAGCGGGCGCTGCGAGGTGCGCACCATCACCTTGTCGATGCGCTGGTCGATGAGGTGGTTGATGGCCGCGGCCGATGCCGCCGCCAGCCAGATGCCGAGCATGCCGGCCACTACCAGCTTCAGCGGCGGCAGGCCCGGCACCGCCAGGAACATGCCTACCAGCGCGGTGAACACGATCAGCGAGACCACCCGCGGCTTGGTCAGCTCCCAGTACTGTCCAGCGATGCTGCCCATCAGTCCGGCTCCCTCACCCGCGCCAGCAGCGAGACCAGCACGAACAGCAGCAGCGCGGCGCCGGCGTTGTGCATCACGGCCAGCCACAGCGGCAGCGCCAGTTTCACATTGAGGATGCCCAGCGCCACCTGGGTGACGGTGAGCGCGGCCAGCGTGCTGCCCCAACCACGCAGTCCGGGCGTGCGCAGCAGGCGCACGGCCAGGGCAATCAGCACGGCGAACGCGGCCACGGCGCCCATCCGATGGGCCATCTGGATGGCGATGCGCGATTGCCCGTCAAGGATCCCGCCTTCGTAATCCACGTTGATGCCCCGCCACAGCACGAAGCCCTCGCGGAAGTCGGCCTGCGGCCACCACTGGCCCACGCAGCGCGGGAAATCCAGGTAGTGGTGGGCATCACCGGCCCAGCCGCCGCCGCCGCAGGAGAGCGCCGCATAGTTGGCACTGACCCAACCGCCCAGCGCAATCTGCAGGCCCAGCACCGCCAGCGCGGCATACAGCCAGCGCCGCACCGTGGGCGCGCCGGCCAGGCGGATGGGAACGTTGGTGGCGCGCCAGGCCATCCAGGTGAGCATGGAGAAGGTCAGCAGCCCGCCCATCAGGTGGGCCATCACGATCACCGGCTTGAGCAGCAGGGTCACCGTCCACTTGCCCAGCAGGGCCTGGAAGATGATCACCGCCAGGGTCAGCGCTGCAGCGCGCGCGAGATCAACGTTCGACCATCGCAGCGCCGCCAGCAGCAGGATCGCCTGCCCGGCCCCGGCCAGCGCGAACGCGGCGCCGATGTGGCCATACATATAGGCGGGGATCGCCGCGGCTACCAAGGTTGATGCGCCGAGGATCTGCGCGGGACCGAATTTGCGCCGCCGCGCGGCCAGCAGCGCCAGCGACAGCACCAGCACGCCGAGGATGGCGGCGATGTGGCGGTGCACCTGCTCGCGCCAGGCCTTGTGGGTCTCGAACGGCCGGATCTGGCTTGCAGCGTGGTCGGCTACGTCGGCCGGGGCCTGCGGCCATGCGGCGCGGCCATAGCAGGTGGGCCAGTCGGGGCAGCTCAGACCGGCATCGGACAGACGCACGAAGGCGCCAAACACCACGACGCACAGGGTCAGCACCACCGCGAACCAGGCGATCCGGTGGAAGTGTCGGTAAAGGGCCGCCCTGGAAGGGGTGTGGCCTTTATGCGGCAACGGTCCTGCCATCAGTCAAGTCTCAGCAGCCGTACCATGTCGCTGCGCAGGTCTCCCGGATCGAACCCGGGAGCGTAGCGCAGAATGACGAAGCCGTTGGGATCGATGACATAAACCGGAACCCCGGTGGGGTCGTCCACGCCCGGCAGCGCGGCACGCAGGGCCGGGTCGGCCTGGATCACGCGCAGCGAACGGTTGCTCACCATCCCTTCCGGCACCTCGCCAGCCCACAGGGTGTGCACGCGGTCGGCGTGGCGGCCGAACAACTGCCACACCAGGTCCAGCTCGGCCGCAAGCTCAACACAGGGTTCGTCACATCCGACCGGCGGCGCCAGGGTGATGCGCCAGATGCGCGCGTCCGGATCCCACGGGTAGTCGCCCCCATCCTGCATCCGCAGCCGCATTTCGCGCAGATCGCCCGGTGGCTGCAGCAGCTCGCCGTGGTTGCGGGTGCCTTCCGGGCGCCAGCCGGAGAAGCGCAGGACACCGGCAATCAGCGCGCTGCCCAGGAAGATCACGACGATCAGGATGAGCATGCCGCGGTTGCGGTTGCGTCGGGCGGTGGAAGCGGGATCAGGGGCAGTCATGGGGAGTGAGGATGCCTGTCATTGCCGGAATGAGCACGCCGGCGGCGGAAGGTAAGGATCAATGCGGTGACCAGCACGGTCAGCGCCAGGCCGTACCACTGCACGGCGTAGCCCAGGTGTTTTTCCGGCGGCAGGGTGTTGGGCAGGATCTCCAGGTCGCGGGCGTAGCCGCCGGCAGCGTCAGGATCCAGGCGCAGCACGCGCGGGGCGATGCGTGGCTGCTCCAGCGCTTCGGCCACGACCTGCATGTCCAACGCCATCAGCAGCAGGCTGCCATCGGTCTGCGGCTGGATTGCGGCGGCAGCCAGTCCCTGCGACGGCGGCGGCAGCAGCAGGCCTTCCAACGGTGGCGCTGGCGGCGGCTCGGTGATGGCGGGAATGGTGCGATCCGGCGGCACCGGCAGCCAGCCCAGTTCGACCAGCAGCGGCTCGCCGACTGTGGGCTCGAACAGACGATAGACCCGCACCCCAACCCGGCCACCGCGCTGCTGGTTGTCCAGCATCACCACAGGCGCCTGCGCCCAGCGCCCCTCACCCGCGGCCCAGGCGTAACCATCGGCGTGATCAGGATCGCCTGCTTCGGCAAGCGGCTGCGCATCGCGGCGCTCCAGCACCTGGGCGGCGGCATCCAGCATGGCCTGCTTCTGGTGCTGGCGCCCGTACTGCCAGCTGCCGAGCCAGGCAAACAGCGTGATCGCCATCACCGCCAGCGCCCATCCGAAGACCAGGGTTGCGCCGCGCCTCACCATGCCCGGCCCCCGGCCTGCAATAATGAACCGCCGCGCCCCGCGGCTTTGGAGTCTTCGATGAACGACACGCTCAAAGTCCTGCTGATCGTCGCTTTTTTCATCGTCATCCTGTGGAACCTCGGCGCGGGTCTGTACTACATGATGTCCGACAAGGGCCAGACCAAACGCACCGTCAATGCGCTGACCCGTCGGGTGGCGGTGTCGGTCGCCCTGATCCTGCTGGTGATGCTGGCTATCTGGATGGGCTGGATCGAGCCGCACGGGCTCGGCGGGTGAGCAACCGCGCTTGGCAGATGCCCTGTCGGCATCTGCTGCGGGCGCGAACGCCCGGACAGGGATGTCCGGGCCGGTCAATCCGAAGTCGTCATTGTGACGCCATGGATGGCAGCGACCAACTGTCCAGGCGATCAATCGCCGCTGCTTGCGCTTCGGGCTGGCGCTAGACCACGTACACGAACAGGAACAGTGCCAGCCACACCACGTCGACGAAGTGCCAGTACCACGCGGCGGCTTCAAACACGAAGTGGTTCTCCGCGTCGAAGTGCCCCTTCAGGCTGCGCAGCCACACCACCAGCAGGATCAGCGCGCCCAGGGTCACGTGGACGCCGTGGATGCCGGTGAGCATGAAGAAGGTGGAGCCGTAGATGCCCGAACCCATGGTCAGGTTCAGATCGCGGTAGGCGTGCACGTACTCCATGGCCTGGGAGACGAGGAAGATCGCGCCCAGTACCACGGTGGTACCCAGCCAGATCAGCAGCTGGCGGCGGTTGTTGGCTTTCAGCGCGTGGTGGGCAATGGTGAGGGTGATGCCCGAGGTCAGCAGGATCAGGGTGTTGAGCAGCGGCAGGCCCCAGGCGGACACGAGGTCGAAGCCACCGCCCACATTGGCCGGGCCGGCGGTCGGCCAGGCCGAGTTGAAGCTGTCCCACAGGAAAGTGTTGGTGGCCACGCCCTTCACGCCTTCGCCGCCCAGCCACGGCACCGACAGCATGCGGGTGTAGAACAGCGCGCCGAAGAACGCGCCGAACAGCATCACCTCGGAAAAGATGAACCAGATCATCCCCATCCGGAATGAGCCATCCACCTGCTTGTTGTAGTAGCCGGAGACCGATTCCACGATGACATCGGCGAACCACTTGAACAGGATCAGCGCCAGCCCGGCCACGCCGACGAAGAACATGGTCGGCCCCCAGCTGACATCGTTGAACCAGCTGGCCAGACCGAACATGGCGACGAAGAACGCCACCGACGCGAACAGCGGCCACTTGCTGTGGGTCGGCACGAAATAGGGCTGCTCTTCGTGCGTGTGCTGTGCTTGGACTTGGGCCATGGCTCTGAGCTTCCGGTTCGGACTGCGTGATGTGTGTGGATCGGTCAGCGTGCTGCCAGGGGCAGCACGTGCTCGACGCGCCCGGGCGCGTCTTGCGCCAGTCGTTCTGTTGCGTAGTCGTTTTTGAAGAAGGTGTAGGAGAGGGTCACCGTATCGACCATTTCCGGCAGGGACGGATCGATGATGAAGCGCACCGGCATATCGCGCACCTCACCCGGCTGCAGTGTCTGCGCGGTGAAGCAGAAGCATTCGGTCTTCTGGAAGAACTTGGACGCGCGCGCCGGCGCCACCGAAGGCGTGGCGCTGCCCACGATCGCCGCGTTGCTGTTGTTCTGGGCGAAGTAGGTGGTTTCGTACACCTTGCCCACCTGCACCTGCATGCGCACCTCGTTGGGATGGAACGACCACGGCAGCTTGGAGTTGGCCACGCCGTCGAACTCCACCGTCACCATCCGCTCCATGTCCACCTGCGCCGCCTGGACAGGCTCGGCCACGGCGGTGTTGTCCAGGCGGATGCCGAACACCTTCTGGCAGGCGATGCGGTAGATCGGCACCAGCGAAAAGGTCACCACAAATGCTGCCAGGGCAATGCCGAGCAGTTTGAGGATGCCTGCGTTGCTGGATGCGCTCACTGGTTCAACACTCCCGAGATGATGAAGCCCGCGTATACCGCAACGGCGATGACGGCGACGATAAGCGCGGTGCGCCGCGCACGCCGGCGCGCGGCAGCCAGCTGCCCATCATCCCGGCGCGGGTGCTGGTCATGACTTGCGGGCATTGGTGTCGGCCGATCCTTCCAGTTCCGAGCTGGACTGGTCGTAGTCCAGAAGTTCGAAGTCGCCGTGGGCCAGGTCGCCCGGACGGATCACCGGCGGCACAGCGAAGGTGTGGTGCGGCGCCGGCGAAGGCACGGTCCACTCCAGGCCCTTGGCCGCTTCCCACGGACGGGCGGATGCGATGGCACCGTACTTCTTGGAGTGGAACAGGATGGCGAACATCATGAACGGGGTGAGGAACATGCCGAACGCGCCGATCGAGCTGACCAGGTTCCAGTCGGCAAATACCACGTTGTAGTCCGGGATGCGGCGCGGCATGCCGGCCAGGCCGAGGAAGTGCTGCGGGAAGAACAGCAGGTTGGAGAACACGATCGTCCACCAGAAGTGCACCGCGGCCCAGCGCTGGCTGTACATGCGCCCGGTCCACTTCGGCCACCAGTAATAGATGGCCGAGATGATGCCGAAGATGGCCCCGGTCACCAGTACATAGTGGAAGTGGGCCACCACGAAATAGGTGTCGTGGTACTGGAACGTGGCCGGCACGATGGCCAGCATCAGGCCGGAGAACCCGCCGATGGAGAACAGCACCACGAAGGCGCACGACCACAGCATCGGCGCCTCGAAGGTGAGCGAGCCCTTCCACATGGTCGAGACCCAGTTGAAGATCTTCACCCCGGTGGGGATGGCGATCAGCATGGTCGCGAACATGAAGTAGATCTCGCCGCCCAGCGGCATGCCCACCGTGAACATGTGGTGGGCCCAGACGATGAAGCTCAGGAACGCGATGGCCGCGGTGGCGTAAACCATCGCCTGGTAGCCGAACAGCGGCTTGCGGCTGAAGGTCGGGATCACTTCGCTGACCACGCCGAAGGCGGGCAGGATCATGATGTAGACCTCGGGATGGCCGAAGAACCAGAAGATGTGCTGGTACATCACCGGGTCGCCGCCGCCGGCCGCGTTGAAGAAGCTCGTGGCGAAGAACTTGTCGGTCAGCAGCATGGTTACCGCACCGGCCAGCACCGGCATGACGGCGATCAGCAGGAACGCGGTAATCAGCCAGGTCCAGCAGAAGATCGGCATCTTCAGCAGGTCAATGCCCGGCGCGCGCATGTTGAGCACGGTGGCGATCACGTTGATCGCGCCCATGATCGAGCTGATGCCCATCATGTGGATGGCCAGGATGGTGAAGGCGATCGAGTTGCTGCCCTGCAGGCTCAGCGGCGGATACAGGGTCCAGCCGGTGCCCGGCGCGCCACCCGGCATGAACAGCGTGGACAGCAGCATCAGGAACGCGAACGGCAGGATCCAGAACGACCAGTTGTTCATCCGCGGCAGCGCCATGTCCGGCGCGCCGATCTGCAGCGGGATCATCCAGTTGGCCAGGCCCACGAAGGCCGGCATGACCGCGCCGAAGATCATCACCAGCGCATGCATGGTGGTCATCTGGTTGAAGAAGTCGGGGCTGACGTGCTGCAGGCCCGGCACCGCCAGCTCAAGGCGGATGATCACGCTCATCGCCGCGCCGATGATCACCATCGTGAAGGCGAACAGCAGGTAGAGCGAGCCGATGTCCTTGTGGTTGGTGGAGAACAGCCAGCGGTCCACAAAGCCCTGCTTGTGGCCGTGGTCGTCGGCGTGGTGGAGGTCGGCGGTGGTGGGTGTGCTGGACATTGCGTCTGCCTGGAAAATCGTGCGTGGGTGTTGCCGCTCAGCCCGCGATCGGCGCGGTGGCGGTGACCTGGGCGGTAGCTTCCTCGGCCGGGGCTTCTTCAACCGGCTCTGCGGGCAACGGTGTCGGAACCGCCGGTGCCGGGGCATTGTCCGCCTTGCGCGCGGCCAGCCACTGATCGAACTCGGGCCGCGGAACGGCACGCACCACGATCGGCATGAAACCGTGGTCCTTGCCGCACAGCTCCGCGCACTGGCCACGGTACACGCCGGGCTCGCGGATCTCGGTCCAGGCCTCGTTGATGATCCCGGGGATCGCATCCTGCTTGAAGCCAAGCGCCGGCACCCACCAGGAGTGGATCACGTCGTCGGCGGTGATCACGAAGCGCACCTTGGTGTCGGTGGGCAGCACCAGCTCGTTGTCCACCTCCAGCAGGTACGCGCCGTGCGCGTCCATCTCGGCGCGGGTGGTGTTGGGGTTCTGGCGCAGGCGATCGCTCTCGCGGTCCATGCGGCTGAGGAAGCTCAGGTCCTCGCCGATGTACTCGTATTCCCACATCCACTGGAAGCCGGTCACCTTGACCGTCATTTCCGAGTCGCGCACGTCGTACATCTGGATGAGCTTGCTGGTGGCCGGGAAGGCCATCACCACCAGGATGATCACCGGGATCACGGTCCAGATGACTTCCGCAGTGGTGTTGTGGCTGAACTGCGACGCCACCGCCCCCTTGGACTTGCGGAACTTGAAGACTGCATAACCCATGGCGCCAAACACCAACACCCCGATCACTACGCAGACCCACAGCACGAACATGTGCGCGTCATAGGCGTTCTGGGAGGTCGGAGTGACGCCCCGGCCCATGTTCAGCTGCCATCTGTGCGGATCGGCTGACTGGGCAAACACACAGGCGGATAACGCCCAAAGTGCGAGGCCAACGCCCCATTGCTTGAAACGAGCGACTTGCTTCACGTTCGAACCCCGATGCCGGAAGGGCGTTGCGTACTGCGGTACTGCGGTCGGAAACGAAACCATACGCCTGTCCCGGCAATCTCTCGCCAAAACGTGTGGACAAACGCACAGCAGTCTGTTTTCAAAAGCGGCCTCGATAGTAGCGACCTCCGACAAGCGCGGGCAAGCGCTGCAAATCGAGGGTCTTTCCGGGGGCCTTCAGTCATGGCCCTGAAAGCCCGCCACGGCGGGCCCGGACAGCTTAGAATTGGGTTCCATCCCCATGTGTGCCTGCCGTGTCCGTAGCCCCCGCATCGACCCGTTTGCCGTCATCGTCATCCGCGATGGCGAAGATCACCGCCGCATGGACGCGCGATGAGACCACCCACCTGCACGAACTGCTGGAACAGGCGCGCCTGCCCGAAGAGGATCGCCAGGCGATCCAGGTCACCGCCACCGACCTGGTGCGCCGGGTCCGCGTCCGCAGCCAGGACCAGGGCATGGTGGAAGCCTTCATGCAGCAATACGATCTGGCCAGCGAGGAAGGCGTGGTGCTGATGTCGGTGGCCGAGGCGTTGCTGCGCATTCCCGACCAGGACACCGCCGACCGGCTCATCCGCGACAAGCTGAGCGATGCCGACTGGAAAAAGCACATGGGCCGGTCCGAATCGGTGCTGGTGAACGCCTCCACCTGGGGGCTGATGCTGACCGGGCGCCTGGTGGACCTGGCCGATGAGACCAAGCGCGACGTGCACGGCGCCTTCAAGCGCGTGATCGGCCGCGTGGGCGAGCCCGTGATCCGGCTGGCGGTGCGCCAGGCCATGCGCATCATGGGCCACCAGTTTGTAATGGGCCGCACGATCAGCGAAGCGCTGGCCCGCGGCCGCAAGGGCCCCAACGCCAACTTCCGCTACTCGTTCGACATGCTTGGCGAAGCGGCCATGACCGCCGCCGACGCCGAGCGCTACCTGAAGGCCTACCACGACGCGATCGATGCGATTGGCGCCACCGGCCCGTTCAGCGACGAGATTTCAGCGCCATCCATTTCAGTCAAGCTGTCGGCCCTGCACCCGCGCTACGAGCACGCCAAGCGCGAGCGGATGATCGCCGAGCTGGCACCGCGCCTGCTGGCGCTGGCGCAGCGGGCCAAGCGGCTGGGCATCGGCCTGACCGTGGACGCGGAGGAAAGCGATCGCCTGGAGCTGTCGCTGGCGGTATTCGAGGCCGCCTGGAGCGATTCCTCGCTTCAAGGCTGGGAGGGTTTCGGCCTGGTGATCCAGGCTTACCAGAAGCGCGCGCCGTACGTGATCGACTGGACCGTTGACCTGGCCCGCCGGCACGGCCGCCGGATCCCTGTGCGCCTGGTCAAGGGCGCGTACTGGGACAGCGACGTGAAGCGCTCGCAGGTGGATGGCCATGACGGCTATCCGGTATTCACCCGCAAGCCCAACACCGACGTGAGCTACCTGGCCTGCGCCCGGCGCATGCTGGAGAACCCGGATGCGGTGTATCCGATGTTCGCCACCCACAACGCGCACACCATCGCCGCCGTGCACCGCATGGCCAGGCGCTGGCTGCCGGCCGATGCGCCGAAGGCCGCAGGCCATGCCTGGGAGTTCCAGAAGCTGCACGGCATGGGCGACGACCTGTACGCCGAGGTCATGCCGGCCGACCGCCTGGATGTGCCCTGCCGCGTCTACGCGCCGGTGGGCAACCACGAGGATCTGCTGCCCTACCTGGTGCGCCGCCTGCTTGAAAATGGCGCCAACTCGAGCTTCGTCAACCGCATCAGCGATGACAACGTGGCCATCGAGGATCTTGTGCGCGACCCGATCGAGGTCGTCGAAGGCTTCCAGGCCACCCCCCACCCCCACATTCCCCTGCCGGTCGAGCTGTACCGCAGCCAGGGCGTCAACAGGAGCAATTCCATGGGCGTCAACCTCAACAACGACGACCAGCTTCGCAAGCTTGCCGAAGAAATCGCCGCCACCCCAACCAACTGGACGGCCAAGCCGCTGGTACCGGGCGCCGACACCGCTGGCGAGTCCTCTACCGTGACCAGTCCTGCCGATCGGCGTGTGCAGCTGGGCAGCTGGACAGCCGCCGATGAGGCCACGGTGGAACGCGCCCTGGCCAACGCCGTGGCGGCCCATCCGGGCTGGGATGGGACCCCGGCCATGTCGCGCGCCGCGATCCTGGAACACGCCGCCGACCTGCTGGAAGCACGCATGGGCTACTTCATTGCCATGTGCACCCGCGAAGCCGGCAAGACCATCCCCGACGGCGTGGCTGAAGTGCGCGAGGCGGTGGATTTCCTGCGCTACTACGCCGGCCAGGCACGCACCCTGTTCTCGCCGGCCGCCCTGCCCGGCCCGACCGGCGAATCCAACTCGCTGCACCTGGGTGGCCGCGGCGTGTTTGTCTGCATCAGCCCGTGGAACTTCCCGCTGGCCATCTTCCTGGGCCAGGTGGCCGCAGCGCTGGCCGCCGGCAACAGCGTGATCGCCAAGCCCGCCGAGTCGACCACCCTGATTGGCTACGAGGCCGTCAAGCTGATGCATGAGGCGGGCATTCCCGCCGACGTGCTGCAGTTCGTGCCCGGCACCGGCGCCGTGGTGGGCGCGGCGCTCACTTCCGATCCGCGCGTGGACGGCGTGTCCTTCACCGGCTCCACCTTCACCGCCCGCGCCATCAACCGCGCCCTGGCGGCGCGTGACTCCGCGATCGGCATCCTGGTGGCCGAGACCGGCGGCCAGAACGCACTGATCGCCGACTCCTCCACCCTGCCCGAGCAGCTGGTGCGCGACGTGCTGGGTTCGGCCTTCACCTCCGCCGGCCAGCGCTGCTCGGCGGCGCGGATCCTGTTCGTGCAGGAAGATATCGCCGACAAGGTGATCGAAATGATCGCCGGCGCCACGGCCGAGCTGCAGGTTGGTGACCCGGCCCTGCTGTCGACCGACGTGGGCCCGGTGATCGACGATGCCGCGTTGGAGATGCTCAACGAACACGCAAAGCGCATGGACGCCGAAGCCAAGCCGATCGCCAAGGCCAGGGGCAATGACAGCCTTGCCCACGGCACGTACTTCCTGCCGCAGGCGTGGGAGCTGGAATCGCTGGATCAGCTCGGCCACGAGAAGTTCGGCCCGGCGCTGCACGTGATCCGCTGGAAGTCGGGCGAGCTGGACAAGGTGATCGATGCGATCACCGCGACCGGCTACGGCCTGACGCTCGGCATCCACTCCCGCATTGACGAAACCGTGGACCACATCGTGGCCCGGGCCCGGGTGGGCAACGTGTACGTCAACCGCAACCAGATCGGTGCGGTGGTGGGCGTGCAGCCGTTCGGCGGCCGCGGCCTGTCCGGCACCGGCCCCAAGGCCGGCGGCCCGCACTACCTGCCGCGCTTTGCCACCGAGAAGACCGTCACCATCGACACCACCGCCGCCGGCGGCAACGCAAGCCTGCTGACGCTGGAAGACTGACCGGTGTCGGGGGCGTAGTCCGCCCCCGACCTGCGAGAACGCCTCGCACTTGCAGGAGCGCGTCATACGCGCGAAACCGCGTGACTCCGGGCCTGGAGGGAACTCCGGGTCTCGTGGGTGGCTTCGGTCAAGGAGCGGGCAACGGTGGGTCGCGTGCCGCCAATGTTCACGCGGCTTCGCGCGCATGGCGCGCTCCTACGAAAACAGGACCACAAAAAAAGGCCCCGTATTGCGGGGCCCTTTTTATGCAGCGGTTGTTGCGATCAGAACTTGTATTGCGCCGAGATGCCGAACAGGTTGGCACCGCCGTCGTAGGGACCGGTCAGGCGCGCGCCGCCGCCGACGATGTCCAGTTCCGGATCGTCACCGATGTGGATCCGGGTGTAGGCGCCGGTGATATCCCAGCTGTCGGTCACCGCCCAGGTGGCACCGACGGCGAACCAGGTGCGGTCCTCGTCGGGCATGCGCGGAGTGCGGTGCTGGAAGGAGATGGGCGACTCGTCACGGGCGATGCCGCCCCGCAGGGTCCAACGATCGTTGAGGGTGTACTCGGCGCCGATCGAATAGAACCAGCTGTCGTGCCAGTTGTAGTTCTCGACCGAATCGGGCTGCACCGGGTTGTCGAACTGGATGCGCACTTCGTCCATCGAGCTCCACTTGGTCTGCCGGGCCTCGCCCATCAGGGCCAGGCGGTCGGTGGCCTGCCAGGTCGCACTGAAGGTGTGGGTAGCCGGCAGGACCAGGCGGGCACCACCGTCGACGTTCTGGAACTGGCCGGTGCCGGCCAGGATCGGGGCCACGTTGGACGGCACGTCGAAGACGGCGTCGCCGTCCACCTCGTGCTTGACCTCGGAGCGGTAGGCGTAGCCGAGCGACAGGGCGTCGATCGGATGCACGTTCAGGCCGACGGTCCAGCCGATGCTGGTATCCGAACCGCTGACCTCGGCGAAGCCGTCATTCTTCTGCGGGCCGTAGGGGCCGGTCACCGGGTCAGGCATGAAGCACAGCTGCTGGGTGGCCGGATTGGCGCACAGCGAGCTGCCGAAGTCGATCGCGTTGGACAGGGTCACGTCGGAATGCTGGACAATCAGGCCGAAACCGGCCGACACCCTCTCGTGCAGGTCGACCGAAGCCGCCAGGGTCAGGTCGATCACGCGCACGTCGGATTCGATCGCATGGTAGCGACCCATCCAGTCGGAATCGTATTCAGTGGACAGGCCGAACGGCACGCTGACCATGGCACCGAGGGTCAGGTACTCCAGGTCGCCGGTGAACGGCATGATGAAGGACATCGCCGGGATCGGGGTCACGCCGCCCGCATTGCCGCCGTCACCGCCCTGCAGCGGCTGCTGCAGCGGGCTGCCCGCGGCCGCGTTGCCGCTGCCCTCGAACTCGAAGGTCAGGTCAACGGCGGTCACGTCGATCTGGAAGGTCTTGGCGTCGAAGGTCGACATCAGCGCCGGGTTGTTGGCCACCGCGGAGGCATCACCGGTTGCGGATGCGGAACCCGCCATCGCACGGCCCTGGGCCTTGACGCTGTTCTCGCGCAGTTCAAACGCCGAGCCGTGTGCTGCGCCCGAGGCGGCGATACCGGCAACAGCCAGCGCCAGGGCTGAAACAACCAGTTTGTGGGGATTGGTGTTCATTACTCTTCTCTCTCTCCAGTTGAATCCGTTTTTTATGCGCCGCAATGCAGACCGCCCCCCGGTCCCGCCTGCAACGGCGGCGCGGAACTATACCGTACCCAAGCGTGTGGTCAGCGGGAAAAAAGGCACGGTGACCGCTGTCCGGGCTGAACAGGTATCGTTGAAACCCGCTCCGCTGGCCTGCCCATCCCCGCATGTTTGTGTCCATCCCCACCCACGCCCGCCGCGGCCTGCGCTGGGCCACGCCCGGTCTTTTCGCGGTGCTGTGGCTGGCCTATCTGTGGGCCAGCGTGTACCCGGACAGCGTGCGCCACGACCTGCTGGCCGAGTGGGGCACGCTCAGCGGCGGCCTGGCCCCGGGCAGCCTGTTGCACTGGTCGCAGCTGGAAAACTGGCTGCGGCTGCTGAGTGCGCTGTTCCTGCATGCGGACTGGGCGCACCTGCTGGGCAATCTGGTGTTCTTGCTGATCTTCGGGCTGCCGGCCGAGCGGGTGATGGGACCGTGGCGATTCCTGGCCCTGTTCCTGATCGGCGGGGCGTTCGCAAACCTGATCGCCGCACTGGCAATCGGGACCCCCGACCGGCTGATCATCGGCGCCAGCGGCGCGGTGTCGGCCATCATCGGCGCGTACCTGGCGCTGTTTCCGCGCGCGCGGCTGGGAGTGGTGCTGCCGCTGGGGCTGTTTCTGGAGTTCGTGCGCGCGCCGGCCTCGCTGCTGATCGGCATCTGGGCGCTGCTGCAGGTGGTGTTCGCCTATATCGGTCCGGCGTTCGGCGCCGTGGCCTGGGCGGCGCACGTGGGCGGATTCGTGTTTGGTGCGGTGTTCGCGCTGGCCTCGCGCCAGGCGATTGCCCGGCGGTTGCGGAAGCTGCAGGGGTATTAGGGACCGCTGCGTTTATACTTCGCGGATGTCCAAACCGCTCTATAAGGTCACCTTCCTCAACCACGGCAAGATCTACGAGCTGTACGCGCGCAGCGTGGGCAGCGGCAGCCTGTGGGGATTCACTGAAATTGCCGATCTGGTGTTCGATGTGCATGACGGCCTCGTGGTCGATCCGACCGAAGAGCGCCTGCGCGACGAGTTCGGCAACACGAAAGTTCTGCACCTGCCGATCCAGAGCGTGCTGCGGATCGAGGAAGTCGAAAAGAAGGGCCAGTCGGCGATCCGCGACGCCGGCACCGGGGAAAAGGTGGTTACCCCCTTTCCCATGCCCGCCAAACCGCGCTGACCAGCCACCCAACACACGGGCCACCGCCATGCCGATCCGCACCCTGCTGTCCGCTGCACTCGTCACCCTCGCGCTGTCGGCCTGCGAGCCGGCGCCCACCGCTGATACCGACCCGCACCGCCAGCCGGTGGCTGCGGTAGCCAGCGGGGGCAATGCTTTCCAGGTGCGGGTCACGCTGTCGGAAGCGGCGGCAGGGGCGCTGGGAGCCAACGGCGAATCGATCATCGTCACCGCCGATTACTTCGGCTACGCCAGCGTCGCCGCCCAGCAGCGCCAGCTGGCGGGTGCCGAGGAGCCCTGGCTGGGCCTGGCCCGGCACAGGGTGGAGTTGAGCGGCGCCGGCAGCGCCGACTTTCCCGAAGTCCGCCTGGACCCGGACCAGCTGCAGCTGGTGGAAGAAGGACGCCCGCACCTGCGGGTGGATGCCACTTCCTCGGGCGCCGATGCCGATGAAGCCGGGGAAGGCGAGCTGCTCGATTGCGGCACCTTCCAGGACACCCTGGCCGCCGCCGTGCGCAGCGGCGTGGACATCGACTGCAAGCTGATCGCCGAGTAGGGCCACACATCTCCGTCGGCCTGAGCCGACCTGGTAGGAGCGCGCCATGCGCGCGAAACCGCGTGACTGATGGTGCGCGGGGTGGCTTCGGACGCGATGCGGCTGACGGAGCCACGTAGGCCGGCAGGCGTTACGTGTCTTCCTCAGCCGTCACGCGGCTTCGCGGGTATGACCCGCTCCTACAAAAGCGCCACGCTCCACCTTCGGACTCATCATCAGCCTGGGCCGACCTGGTAGGAGCGCGCCATGCGCGCGAAACCGCGTGACTGGTGATGCGCGGGGTGGCTTCGGACGCGATGCGGCTGACGGAGCCACGTAGGCCGTCAGGCGTTACGCGGCTTCTTCAGCGGTCACGCGGCTTCGCGGGTATGACCCGCTCCTACAAAAGCGCCGCCGGTTACGGGATGTCTGCCGGCTCGTCGGTTTCGTCGGTTTCCGCTTCATCTTCGTCAGCGGACTCAGGGGTGTCCGTGGCTTCCGGCTGCGGCTGCGGCTGCGGCTGCGGCTGCGGCTGCGGAGTCGGAGGAGTGGCGCCGGGCTGCATTGATTTCAGTTCGGCCAGGGCGGCGTTGATGGGGCCGTCGCCTGGCAGCACGTCGCCGGTGCCGGCGCCCGGGTCTTCCTCGTCACCTTGCAGGTGGCCCGGCAGGGCGGCTTCGGAGCGGTCGAAGACGCGAGTGGGCGGAACGGTATCCGGCTCCAGCACCAGGTCGGGATCAATGCCGCGGGCCTGGATCGAGCGCCCGTTCGGGCTGTAATACCGGGCGGTGGTCAGCTTGACCGAATCGCCGTTGTCCAATGGCAGCACGGTCTGCACCGAACCCTTGCCGAAGGTGCGGCTGCCGATGATCCTGGCGCGGCCGTGATCGCCCAGCGCAGCGGCCAGCACCTCCGAAGCGCTGGCCGAACCCGCGTCCACGATTACCACCACCGGCGCGCCTTGCAGCAGGTCGCCCGGGGTGGCGCTGAATTCGGTTTCGCTGATCGGATGGCGGCCGCGGGTGCTGACGATCCGGCCCTCTTCCAGCAGGTCGTCGGCGATCTGCACCGCCGAGGTCAGCAGCCCGCCGGGGTTGCTGCGCAGGTCCAGCACCAGCCCGCGCAGCGGTCCCTGCTGCTGCAGCTCGGCGAGGTTGCGCTGGAAGTCGGCCGCGGTGTCGACCTGGAAGGCACTGACGCGCACGTAGGCGTAGCCCGGCTCCAGGATGCGCGAGCGAACGCTGGTGATATGGATGCGCTCACGCTCCATTTCGATCTCGAGCGGCTGCAGCTCCCCCTCGCGCACCACCGTCATCGCAACCCGGGTGCCCGGCTCACCGCGCAGCGGGCCGAGCCCTTCGTGGCTGGTCGGGGTCAAAGGCACGCCGTCCACGGCCACGATCACGTCTCCGGACTGGATGCCGGCGCGGGCGGCCGGCGTGTCATCGATCGGCGACACCACCCGCATGCTGCCATCGGCCAGCCGCTCCACCTCCACCCCGACCCCGGCATAGGCACCGGTGGTGTTCTCGTCGAAGGCGCGGGCGTCTTCGGCGGACATGTAGACACTGTGCGGATCCAGGTCGAGCAGCAGGCCGCGGATCGCCGACTGCATCAGTTCGGCGTCGTCCACCGGATCAACGTAGGCCTCCTTGACCGCGGTGAACACCGCCACGTAGCGATGGATCTCACGCAGGGGCACGCGGCTTTCGATCACTTCAACCTCGGCCTCGCCTTCGGCGGCCGCGGCTGCGGCTTCCTGCTCGTCCTCACCCTGGCCGGCTCCGGTTGATTCGTCCTGCTCGTCCGGCTCCGCCTCGGGGAGTTCCGGCTCCTGCGGCTCCGGCGGGACCTGCTGCTCCTGCACCCCCGGCTCCAGTTCCTGGCCGGCGGGCGGCTGGTCCTCGGGCGGTTCCGCGGCGTGGGCGGGGGCCAGCAGCAGACAGGCGATGGCGAACGGCAACAGGCAGCGGTGCATGCAGACAACTCCGGAAGGACGGCGGCCGCGCCCATGAATGGCGCGAACCGGTCCGATTATGCACGCCCTGCCCGAACCTCCGCTGGCCGGCGGCGGCGCGGCGCTCAGCGTTTCTGCAGCCAGCTGGTGGGATCGATCGGCTGGCCGCCGCGGCGCAGCTCGAAGTACAGCGCGGGCTGGCCCTGGCCGCCGGAGTTGCCCACGCTGGCCACCGGATCGCCGCGCGATACGCGGTCGCCCACATCGCGCAGCAGGGCGTCGTTATGCGCGTACAGGCTCATGTGGTCGTTGCCGTGGTCGACGATCACGATCAGGCCGTAGCCGGTCATCCATTCGGCGAACACCACGGTGCCATCGGCCACCGCCTGCACCGTGGCGCCGGTGGCGGCGCCGATCAGCACCCCGGAACTGCGGCGGCCATCGGGCATGGTGGCGCCGAAGCCCGCCAGCAGGTTACCGGCCAGCGGCCAGCTCAGGCCGCCAACCCGTACCGGCGCGCCCCGCGCCACCTGCGCCGGCGAACGTTTGGGCGCGCGATCGGCCGGGGTACTGCTGCGGGCGGCCCGGGCGCGCTCCGCGGCCTCACGCTCGGCGGCGCGGGCGGCGGCGGCGCGCAGCTGGGTCACCACTTTCTCCAGTGCCCCGGCATCACGGCCCAGGCTCTGTTCGCGCTCGCGGCGGTCGGTGTATTGGGTTTCCAGTTCGGCCAGCTTCCCGGCGCGCTCGCCACGGTCGCGCTCCAGCTCGGCCAGCTGGGTGTCCTGGCGCGCGCGCTCGGCTTCCAGCGCGGAGGTCCGTTCGCTGATTTCCCGCTCCACCGCATCCAGCTCCTGCAGCTCGGTGCTGAGGCTGTGGATGCGGTCGGCGCGCTGGCCCTGCAGGTAACGGTGATAGGCCAGCATGCGGTTGGCATCGCCGACCCGGTCCTGGGCCAGCAGCAGCTTGAGCGCGGCGTGATCGCCGATGGCGTAGGCGGCGCGGAGCAGCGTAGCGAGCTCTTCACGCTGGCCGCCCAGGCGCTCGTTGAGCTCGACGCGGCGGACGCCGAGCTCGGCCAAAGCATTCTCTTCCTGTTCGATCCTGGCCCGGGTCTGGCGCAGGGCCCGGGTGGATGCGGCCACCTGTTCATCCGCTTCACGCAGCGAGCGGGCGGCCTGGCCACGCTGGCCTTCCAGCCGGCGCCGCTCGGCGGCCACGCTGTCCAGCTCCTGCTTGACCCGGGCCAGCCGGCGCTCGGCCTCGCGCTGGTCCTGCTGGGCCTGGACCGGCACGGCGGCAAGCGCCAGCGCGGCGGCCAGGACCAGCAGCGCGCGACGCGGGCCGACCATCGACATCAGGCCGGCTGCAGCAGGCTGCGGCCGGTCATTTCCCGTGGCGCCGGTACCCCGGCCATGTCCAGCAGGGTCGGGGCCAGATCACGCAGGGAACCACCCTCGCGCAGCGTGGCCGTGCGCTCGCCAACGTAGATCAGGCCCACCGGCCCCACGGTGTGGGCGGTGTGCGGCTGGCCGGTGTCGGGGTCGCGCATCATTTCCACATTGCCATGGTCGGCGGTGACCAGCAGCTCGCCGCCGCGGGCGCGGGTGGCTTCCACCACCCTGCCGACCGCTGCGTCCACAACTTCGACTGCCTTGATGGCGGCCTGCAGGTCACCGCTGTGGCCGACCATGTCGGGGTTGGCGTAGTTGCACACGATCACGTCGAAGCGGCCGGATTCGATCGCTTCCACCAGCCGGTCGGTGACTTCCGGGCAGCTCATTTCCGGCTGCAGGTCGTAGGTGGCCACCTTGGGGCTGGGCACCAGGATCCGCTCCTCGCCTTCAAACGGCTCCTCGCGCCCGCCGTTGAGGAAGAAAGTGACGTGGGCGTACTTCTCGGTCTCGGCGATGCGCAGCTGGCGCAGGCCGCGGTCAGCCACCACCTCGCCCAAAGTGTTGCGCAGGTTGTCCGGGGCGAAGGCCACCGGTGCCTGCAGGGTGGCATCGTATTGGGTCAGGCACACGAACCGGCCCAGGCGCAGGGGGCGCTGGGCGAAGCCATCAAAGTCTTCCTGGACAAAGGCGGCGCTGAGCTGGCGGGCGCGGTCGGCGCGAAAGTTCATGAACACGACCGCGTCGCCGTCGCTCATCGGCTGCGCCCCATCGATCACCGTCGGCAGTACGAACTCGTCGTTCTCGCCGCGGGCGTAGCCGGCATCCAGCGCGGCCAGCGGATCGGCGGCGCGCTCGCCCTGGGCGTTGACGATGGCATCCCAGGCCAGGGTGACCCGCTCCCAGCGGCGGTCGCGGTCCATGGCGTAATAGCGCCCGCTGACGCTGGCGATGCGTACGTTGCCCAGCTCATCGGACTTATGCTGCAGCTTCTCCAGGCTCGCGCGGGCAGAGCGCGGCGGCGTGTCGCGTCCGTCCAGGAACGCATGCACCGACACCCGCGGCACGCCGCGGCGCTTGGCCAGCTCGAGCATGGCGAACAGGTGGTCTTCGTGGCTGTGCACGCCGCCCGGCGACAGCAGGCCCATCACGTGCAGGGTGCGGCCGTTGTCGATCGCCTCCTCACAGGCGCCCACCAGCTCGGGATTGTCGAAGAAGCTGCCGTCGGCAATGGCCGCGCCGATCCGGGTCAGTTCCTGGTACACCACCCGGCCGGCACCTATGTTCATGTGGCCGACTTCGGAATTGCCCATCTGCCCGTCCGGCAGGCCGACGAAACCGCCCTCGGTGTGGATCAGGGTGGTGGGCGCGCTGTCCCACAGGCGGCGCCAGTTGGGGATATCGGCCTGGGCAATGGCGTTGTCGCGCGGATCTTCCCGATGCCCCCAACCGTCGAGGATCAGAAGAACCACCGGTTTGGGGCTGTGCGGGGCTGCGGACACGTCGTTGCTACCTGTGAGTTATGGCAGGTGCGATTGTATCCCCGTGCAGGCAAGCTGTTGCCGTGGGAGGAGTGCATGGCGGGTGCCAGCAACCCGGCCAGGCGCAGCCCGCGCCCCGAAAACGCCGAGGACCACGCCATGATCACCATGTTCCGTACCGCCATCGCGCTGACGCTCGCCATGGCCCTCACCTTCGCAATGTCCGCTACCCATGCCGCCGAGGACATCAGCCGCGTCAATGGCGCCGTGGAGCTGGCAGCCGGCCAGCAGGCCCGCAACCTGAGCACGGTCAACGGCGGAATCCAGATCGGTGACGACGCCCGCTTCAACGATGCCGACACCGTCAACGGCGGCATCCGCGCCGGCAACCGGATCCAGGGCAGCGACCTGACCACCGTCAACGGGGCCATCGAGCTGGGAGAGCAGGCCGTGGTGGAAAGCCTGACCACGGTCAACGGCAGGATCAACGCCGGCCCGGGCCTGCGCGCCAGCGACGACGTGGAAACGGTGAGCGGCAGCATCTTCATCGACCGCGACGGCCGGGTGGACGGCGACGTGAGCACGGTCAGCTCCGGGATCGGCCTGGTGGCCACCGAGGTGATGGGCAACGTGGAAACCGTGTCCGGCGACATCACTGTCGGCATCGGCTCGCGGGTCCACGGAGACCTGCGCGTACGCAAGCCAAGCACCAGCTGGCTGCGCATCGGCAAGGACCGCTCGCCGCGGATCGTGATCGGGCCGGATGCGGTGGTGGACGGCGAACTGGTGTTCGAGCGCGAGGTGTCGCTGTACGTGCACGACACCGCCCGCACCGGCCGCATCACCGGTGCCACCCCCACGCCCTTCTCAACCCCGCGCGCGCCCCGCGACTGATTGCCCGCACGGGCACGCGACCGATTGCCCCTGGTGTAGGAGCGCGCCATGCGCGCGAAGCCGCGTGACGCCGATCCACGCCACGTGGCTTCGGCCACGACGTTCTGACCGAAGCGCCCCCTGCGCGCCATGATTCACGCGGCTTCGCGCGCATGGCGCGCTCCTACCGGCTTCCGGGAAGGGGCTAGAATCGGGGGTTTCCTCCCTGGAGATCTTCCGCATGCAACGATTTGTGCCGATCAGCCTGCTGGCCGCCGCGCTGGCGCTGGCCGCCTGCGGTGGCGACCGCCCCGCCACCGACGCTGGTGCCGACGCTTCCGCGAACGGCAACGCCGCGGCCCATGAGTTCTCGCCGGAGATCAACGAAGCCGATTTCCGCGAAATGGTCCGCACCCTCTCCTCGGACGAGTTCGAAGGCCGTGCCCCGGGTTCGCCGGGCGGCGAAAAGTCGGTTGAATACATCAGCGCCCAGTTCGAGCGCATCGGCCTGCAGCCCGCTGGCGAGAACGACTCCTGGTATCAGACCGTGCCGATGGTGCAGACCACCGCCAGCGACGCGACCATGCTGCGCCTGACCGGAGCCGACGGCGAGCGCGAGCTGAAGTTCGGCACGGACATGATGCTCGGCACCCGCACCGGCCAGCAGAACGTCAGCGTCAGCGACAGCGAACTGGTGTTCGTCGGCTACGGCGTGGACGCGCCGGAGCGCGACTGGAACGACTACGAAGGCCTCGACGTGAAGGGCAAGACCGTGGTCATGCTGGTCAACGATCCCGGCTTCCATGTGGATGACGCCGAGCTGTTTGACGGCAACCGCATGACCTACTACGGCCGCTGGACCTACAAGTTCGAGGAAGCGGCGCGCAAGGGCGCGGACGCGGCGATCATCATCCACGACACCGCCGGCGCTTCCTATGGCTGGGACGTGGTGCGCACTTCCTGGTCGGGCGCCCAGTTCGACCTGCGTGCCGAAGACGATCCGGCGCCGCGCCTGCCGGCCCAGGGCTGGGTGACCAACGACGTGGCACGCGAGCTGTTCGCCAATGCCGGCCTGGACATGGACGAACAGATCCGCGCCGCCAGCTCAGCCGACTTCAAGCCGGTGCCGCTGCAGGCGTCGGTGTCGTTCGAGCTGGAAAGCGAAGTGGTGGAAGCCTCCTCGCGCAACGTGATCGGCGTGCTGCCGGGCACCGAAAAGCCCGAGGAAGTCGTGGTGTACATGGGCCACTGGGACCACCTGGGCGTGCATGCCGACGGCGAGATTTACAGCGGCGCCATCGACAACGCCACCGGCATCGCCGGCATCATCGAGATTGCCGAGCGCTTTGCCCACAGCGAGCCGGCACCGAAGCGCTCGGTGGCCTTCCTGGCGGTGACCCTGGAGGAATCCGGCCTGCTGGGTTCGCAGTACTACGTGGCCCACCCGGCGTTCCCGCTGGAAAACACCGTGGCCGCTATCAACCTGGACGCGATGAGCGTGGCTGGGCCGTCGCGCGACTTCGTGGTCACCGGCATGGGCAACTCGGAGCTTGAGGACATCCTCGAGCCGATCGCTGCCGCCCAGGGCCGCACGCTGGTGGAAGAAGGCAACCCGGCAGGCGGCTTCTACTTCCGCTCCGACCACTTCAACTTCGCCAAGGCCGGCGTGCCGGCGCTGTACGCGAAGGGCGGCAACGACCTGGTCGACGGCGGCACCGAAGCCGGCCGCCTGGCCGGTGAGGACTACGCCACCCGCTACCACCAGCCGGGCGACGTCTATCGCGACGAGTGGAACCTGGAAGGCCTGATCCACGACCTTGAAGCCCTGTACGACGTGGGCCGGGTGATGGCGGACGACGTGGACCAGTGGCCGAACTGGTACCAAGGCAACCCCTTCAAGGCCGCCCGCGACGAGATGCTGCAGGCGCGCCAGCAGTAACACCCGCCACACGTTCTATCTGCACCAACGAAGACGGCGCCCAAGGGCGCCGTCTTTGTTTGTGCCGCCTGCATTTATAGGCCACTGCGTCTGCGCATCGCTGCATCTATGCCTCCGGATTTGTCGGTCGCTTCTGTTCGACCACTGTAGGAGCGCGCCATGCGCGCGAAGCCGCGTGAACCCAGACATGGGCGCGCCGCTGGCACCCGCGCATCAAACACGCGGCTCCGGCCCCGATGACGCAACCGAAGCCGCGAATCCACGCCACGCGTCACGCGGCTTCGCGCGCATGGCGCGCTCCTACCCGCGGACGCTCCTACCTGCGGATTGATGCTCCGCTCAGGCGGCGACGAGCAGGACCCGG
>NZ_JBSVRG010000015.1:0-28546 GCF_054052045.1 Luteimonas sp. A277 | reverse complement strand
CGCTCCTACAGCGGGGGCTTGCCGAAACAAAGTTTCGTACATTATGTATAGTCGACGAAATTAAGGAACAATCCGATCACGCAATGCCGGCCGACTCTCCCGCTGATGCTGTACTGCAAATGGCCCGCCGCCGGGGACTGCTGCGTCCGCTGGATGTGGAAGAAGCCGGCATCCCACGGGCCTACCTGACCCGGCTGGTCAGGAGCGGAACGCTGGAGAAGGTTGGCCGGGGCCTGTATCGGCTGGCCGGCCACCCGTTTTCCGAACACGAGAGCCTGGTGCTGGTCGCAAGCCGGGTACCGCAGGCCGTGTTTTGCCTGCTGACGGCGCTGCAGTTCCACGGCCTGACGACCCAACTGCCCCGCCAGGTGTGGATCGCCATGCCCCGCGGCAGCCACACACCCAGAATCGACTATCCGCCGCTGCGGATGATCCAGGCCACCGGACCTGTCTACTCCGAAGGCATCGAAACCCACACCCTCGACCGGACGGAAGTCCGGATCTACGGTATCGCCAAGACCGTCGCCGACTGCTTCAAGCATCGCAACAAGATCGGCCTTGACGTGGCGATCGAGGCACTGAAGGAGGCCCGCGAACGGAAGCACGTCACCGCAGACAGCCTTTGGTACTACGCCAAGGTCTGCCGGGTGAACAACGTGATGCGCCCGTACCTGGAGGCGTTGCAATGACCACGAACCTTCCGGCTTCGGTTCGCGCCCGCCTGCTGAACATCGCCAAGCGCGAAGGCACCGACTTCAACCAGGTGCTGGTGCGCTTCGCCCTTGAACGCCTGCTCTACCGGCTGAGCCAATCGCGCCATGCCGAGCGTTTCCTGCTGAAAGGCGCTCTGTTATTCACGCTTTGGTATGACATGCCGCACCGGCCTACCCGTGATGCGGACCTGCTGGGGTTCGGCGCCAGCGATCTGGACAGCCTGCGGGAGACGTTCAGGGAGATTGCCGCTATCGACGCCGGCGATGGCATCGTCTTCGACCCGGCATCGGTCAGTGCGGAGGAGGTCCGGAAGGAGGCCGGCTATGCCGGCGCGCGCATTCTGATTAGCGCCGAACTGGCAAGGGCGCGGGTGCGTACGCAGGTTGATGTTGGCTTCGGCGATGCGGTGACGCCGGCGCCGATCGAGGCCATCTATCCGGTGCTCATCGACGACTTTCCCGCGCCTTGCCTGAGAACCTATCCCGTCTACACGGTGATCGCGGAAAAGCTCCACGCGATCACCCTGCTGGGCATGACCAACAGCCGGGTGAAGGACTACTTCGACCTGCAGGTACTGCTGGAACGCGAGACGATCGACCAGCACGTCCTCGCCGAGGCCATCGCCGCCACCTTCAACCGACGCGGCATGGAAGTCCCGTCCGTACTGCCTATCGGCCTGACCGATGAATTCGCCCAGGACGCATCCAGGCAGGCGCTGTGGCGCGCTTTCGTCGTCAAGAACGGACTGGACGCACATTCACTTGATGCCACCGTTGGGTTCCTGCGCGACAAGCTGATGCCGGCTCTGGAATGCAATCATGACCGGTCATAGCGGCAGATGACCACCACCGCCAGGGTGCCGCACCCGTACGAGTTGGTGCATGACGAGGTGGGCTACAACTACCGCCTGCCCAACCTCAATGCCGCGCTCGGCTGCGCGCAGATGACGGCACCACCGCCAACTGGTGGTTGAACGCCATCGTGCTGGAGTCGGAGGCCGACCGCGACGCGCTGCTGGAGTACACCAACAGCCGCGACGTGATGACCCGCCCCATATGGCGCCTGATGTCGCGACTGCCCATGTTTGAGCAGTGTCAGCACGACGGACTGGAGAACTCGCGGTGGCTGGAAGCGCGGGTTGTGAATTTGCCTTCGAGCGTGCCGGAGAGTGAGTTTGGGAGGCTGAAGGCCTGATCGCCGGCCCGTTGTAGGAGCGCGCCACGCGCGCGAAGCCGCGTGAATATGTTCAGTGCCGCGTGGCGTCGGTTCCACCGCAGCTACCGAGGCCCCACCGGATGGCCAGGTGTCACGCGGCTTCGCGCGCATGGCGCGCTCCTACAAAGGGGGCTAAAGCTCTTCGAGAGGGCAATCCCCGAAAAACCGGGGCGGTTCATTTTCCAAGTACTATTGCCTAGTCTCCGTTTGTCACTTCTTCGTTTCCCACGCCATGAAGCGTCGCGCCGCCTTCCGACCCAAGACAAGGGAAATCGCTGTGTGATGTCGCCGGCATTTTCAAGCGCGGCGAAGCAGAGGGTTTGCTACGCGTCGGGCTGAGAAGTGGGCTGGTGAGTGACCGAATGGTCGGTGAATGGCCGAGGAACGTATGGTCAGTCACGGACGATGGCTTTGCCATGGAAGCGCAGCTTGAAAACCCAGAACAGGGGACCTATCACGGGTATCCAATGCCTGAAAGCGACCCACTGTCGGCCGAAGTGATCCGTCGTTGGAGACTTTTTAATGGCTGAGCTAAGCATCAACGCGAAGTGGATGGCGGCTGAATCCGGGGAGCCGGAAGTCGCGGCCACGGCAGCCCAACTCAATATGTGCGTCGACGACATTTGCCTGACTCGGAATCAGGATGTCTGGGCGGAGACCGTGCGTGACAACGTCTTTGTATCTGCCTACCCGCTGGCCACGTGGTTTGCGAGTTCGTGGTGGCGTCTAAACCATGAACCCTTGCCGCCGCAGCGGCCTGGCTATGATTGGCGCATGGCCCATGAACTCGGTGCGGCCGGTCATGGCTTCGTCTGGCCGCGCATAATCTTTATCCCGGATGGGGAGGCAATTTACGTGTGGGCCGAAGCGTCAATGACGCCAGGTCAGTCGGTACAGTATTTGTCGTCGCTGCGTGCGCCAAAACTGATTGCGCCGACCGGTTTTCAGCAGAGCGTTGAGCGCTTTATGCAAAGCGTGCTGGCTCGTTTGGATGCCAAAGATCTCGCTGGATCGAACCTGGCGCAACTGTGGGCCATCGTACAAGCAGAGCTCGCGGACCCCGAGGCTGCTCGCCGACGGAAGCTGGAAGCCAAACTCGGATTCGATCCCGAGGAATGCCCGGAGGATGCGTTGAACGCGGCGTTGCAGTGGGAGAGCAGAGTCGGAGACGTAGCGCTATCAGAGCTGGCGCCGGCGATTGCAGCGTCCGGGGCTGACCCGGACTTGGCGGTTATCGGGGAGCTGGCCAACGCTGACGGAATTGTTGGTGCTCCCGAGTTCTCGTTTGGCAGCATCGACCACTTGGACCATGGAGCGCCATGGGAGCGCGCAGTCCATGATGCTCGTGCGCTTCGTCAGCAAATAGGCAATATCAACGGCCCGATTCTCAACGGTGCGCTGACTGGATTGATGGGCCTCAGTAGTGACGCTGTAGCCGATTTTGCGCCGCGAGGCCGGTCGCCAGTGGCTGTGGCGATGCCCCTGAACGATCGCCAATTGAAGTTCGTTCCGCGCAGGCGCAGCCCTGCCGGGAAGCGCTTCGAGCTGGCCCGCTTCCTGGGGGAGCATCTGCGTTCCTCAATTTGCGGAGAACGCTGGCTTGTATCAACTGACCTGGGGACTTCGAGTCAGAAGTATCAACGCGCTTTCGCCGCCGAGTTTCTTTGCCCCATTGATGCATTGGCGTCCTTCCTGAATGGTGATTTCTCTTCTTACGCCATTGAAGAAGCAGCCGAGAAGTTCGACGTCAGTGAGCAAACGGTAACCAGTCTGTTGCGCAACAATGACTATATTCAACATCATTCGACCGAGATCATGCCTTACCAGGTGGCTGCTTGATTCGGGTTCGTGCACGACGAGGTGGGCTACAACTACCGCATGCCCAACCTCAACGCCGCGCTCGGCTGCGCGCAGATGACGGCACCACCGCCAACTGGTGGTTGAACGCCATCGTGCTGGAGTCCGAGGCTGATCGCGACGCGCTGCTGGAGTACACCAACAGCCGCGACGTGATGACCCGCCCCATCTGGCGCCTGATGTCGCGACTGCCGATGTTCGAGAACTGCCAGCACGACGGGCTGGAAAGCTCGCGGTGGCTGGAGGCGCGGGTTGTGAACCTGCCGTCGAGCGTGCCGGAGAGTGAGTTTGGGAGGCTGAAGGGGTGAAAGGTCTTATCCCGGTCGACGCGACCTCCCTTTCATAAGCTACCGAGGTCAGGCCTGTGGGCTCACAGTTGCTGACTGCCTACGAGAAGATCTCGTTGATCTTAGCCTGTATGCGTTTGATCTCTCTATCGATCTCTCCCATCGCGACGTGCATTTGGTCCACAATCTCTGCGAAAGAATCCGCTGAGAACAGCATTGACCGCCTGGCGGGCAGGACGTCTGACTGGCTAAGGCTCTGAAGGTTGGACCGGATCTCACGATGGATGCTTTCTAGCGCATCAAAGTCATCATCAGGTGCAGCCAATGGGTTGCTGAGAACGCGCTTGAGCTGCCAAAGCCGCTCCAGCGTGGACCTTAGGAGAAACAGGGCGTCCTGGTACTTGGCCAACCGCTTCTGGAACTCCAGTGCCTCCCGAGCGGCGGATTGAGCTTTCCAAGCTGCAATTGAAGAAGCGATTGCGGCTACGGTTGCGAGGACCGCTAAGGCAATCTGCAGAGCAGGGTCCATGGAACTTTCCATAGGCAGCTAACACCTTTATGAGCGACCGCAGCGTGCGGGAGTGGACCGTCTCGTTGCTTTACGGGGCACCTTCCCGCATAAGTTGGTCATGGTCTTGAAAGTGTGACAGATTGCTCAGTGTGGCCGTTGGGCGGCATGTCTCAGGACGTGCGACGTGTAGCAGGCAGGCTGGCTACGCAGGGGCTGTAAACGACTTCATCTGCTCAGCGTAGGCGCAGGCGCCCGTCGCCAGCCCCGTTCGTCTTGCCTCTAGCCGTTGCTGCGTTGAGGCCTACCTCAAACATCTTGAAGGAGTCCGTGATGAACAGTCGAACCTCGCTCAGCCGCCTTGACGCCCTTTTGCGCGACATCGATCTACCTGACCATGCCTACGAAGGTGCGGAAAATCGATATAAGGATTTCGGCGAGTGGATCGCAGCACCGAGTTCAATACTGCACGAGTACGATGCGCATGTTTTTGTGCAAGGTTCATTCGCATTGGGTACGGCGATCCGACCGGTGAACCCGGAGGAAGAGTATGACCTGGATTTTACCTGTAAGTTGCGCCAAGGAGTGACACGAGAAAACCGAAGTCAAGCGGAATTGAAAGAACTGGTTGGCAGCGAGCTTGCAGCATATAGGAGCGCACGCCGTATCGATAAGCCATTAACGGAAAAAAAGCGCTGCTGGCGGTTGAGCTATAAGGATAAGTTGCCATTCCACATGGATGTCGTTCCGGGTATTCCTGCTGACGAAGAGCGACGACAGGTGCTAGTTGAGCGCATGGCTGGCACAGGCGTGGAGCGCATGCTTGCACAAGATATTGCGAGGAGGGCGCTCTGGATCACCGATACCGATCTGTCTCACTATCGTGACGTCGGTTCAGATTGGCCATCGAGCAATCCGGGGGGGTACCAAAAATGGTTTCTTTCGCGGATGAGGCTGCCGGAACGAAATGGGTTGTTAGCTGAAGCTCAAGTAGATCCCGTCCCGGTGTTCCGCAGTAGGACGCCGCTGCAGCAGGCGGTTCAGCTGCTGAAGCGCCATCGCGACGTGGCTTTCGCACATGACCTTGACCTTAAACCAGCTTCAATTCTCATAACGACGGTTGCTGGTCTTTCATACCGTCCGACTGACTCTTTGGACATGGCTTTGCGCCGCACATTGGATGCGTTACAACAAGTGCGCGTGAGCGACAGCGGTGAGATCCTTAACCCAATCAATCCCAATGAGAACTTCGCAGATCGTTGGGAGGGGCCGAACTGTCCACTGAAGATCAACTTCTACCGCTGGATCGAAGAGGTCGAACAGACGTTCGGTCGCTTCTTGGGAGAGTCGACTCCGCAACGACTGCTCGAGATCGCGGAAGATCATTTCAGTATCAAGATGTCGGGAGATACCGCCAGGACGCTTACTGGCGGGGCGGCTATCCTGCCCGCCGCAGCTCAGCGTGTGGAGGCGAAAGGCCAGCCGCCAGCCCCATGGAGTGCCTAGCCGAGATGTTTTTCTCGGAAGCCGATCTGGCCGAGGTGCAGGCGCGGTGGCCGCGCTTGCGGCGCAGACCCTGTCGTGATCCAAGCCAGGCGGTACTGGCGGGTGTGTTTAGCTTCACTATGGAACCGCCAGGCTATCCGAGTCTCACCGACCATTATCAGATCCGCCTGCATGTGTCGTTGACTCCGACGAGCTCGTCGCCGGAGGTATACGAGGATGGAGGGCGAATTCCACATGAGGTGGACCATCACGTCTTCGTGGAGGATGGCGCATTGTGTCTCGGCTCGCCACTGCGGCTCCGACAGATCATCGGAACGCCGCCGAGCCTAATGCGATTTGTCACCCAGTGTCTGGTGCCCTTCCTGTACGCAGCGACGTGGCGCGACCAAGGTGGAGCCGGATATCCGTTCGGGGAGCTGGCCCATGGAAGTGCGGGCCTCATATCTGACTATGAGGATTTGTTCGGAGTCGAAGGGCGCGCCAAGGTCATCAAGGTACTGGAAATTCTGTCGTTGCGTAAGCGGGAAGCCAATAAACTAATTTGTCCGTGTGATTGCGGGTTACGGGTCGGCCGCTGCGATTTTCGTCACCGGCTGGTTCCATGGCGATTGCAAGCGAGTCGAGGATACTACGCCGCAACTGCAACACTCTTGGCAAGAAATGGAGGGGCTGCATAGAAATGAGGAGTTGGAGTATCTGGGTACAGAAAATCGGCACGCAATTGGTCGGCTGGCTCACTCGACGTAGGCGCGCGGGGGCCTTTTTATTGAGCGCTGGGGCTTTGCTTGCGGGTGGGGGGCTGCTTGGTGATGGATTTACTCTGTCTCTGATGCATGAGTCAGGGCAGGGCCGACTAGCCGGCAGCCTGACAACCGGTGATGGGCTGCCAGCTGTATTGAAACTAGTTGGTTCCTGGCTCGGTCTGCTTCTGATGTTTTTAGGCGCGGCTTTGTTTGTGTTGGAATGGATTGCTGAAAGGCGTGTTGCTCGACGATCTTTGATTGTCGTGGTTGAGTTGCGGGGCCTGATTGACACTGCGGACCGACCACTCCTTGAAGCAATCCCTCGGGGGACAGCAGGTCAGCCTGCTGACGCCCATGTGGATGTCCGATCGTATATGGACGCAGGAGATCTAAAAGGGGCTCTTAACCAGTTGCAAGGACTACCGGACACAGTGCGCCGAATGCGCGGGCAGCGCGACCGGAGTAACGTAACGGTAGTTGCCGGAGGAGTGTTGCAAGTCCCGTTTCTTTTTTATGCGGGTGTCCTGCTGGATGACGAAGGAGGAGTCATCCAACTGGATTGGGATAGGGAGTTAGAGAAGTGGCGCGAGCTTGATGATGTGGATGATGGAGCGCGATTCGAAGTGTCGGGATTAAACACGCTTCCGAGTGAAACCCGTCGAGTCGTTCTCTCCGTCTCGGCTTCTTATGCAACGGACGTCGGGGCTATTTCTGTGACGTTTGGCGCATCTCCTGTAGTGTCTCTAGCTCTTCCGAGACCATTGCCGAACACTTTGTGGTCCGAAGAAAAGCAGGCCGCGCTTGCCACGCAGTTTCTAGAGGTGCTCGCCGAATTGGGCAATAAAGGTGTGTGCAGCGTGGACTTGGTGCTAGCAGCGCCGAGTAGTCTTGCATTGCGAATAGGCCGCGCGTACGACGCGCGCAATCTTCCGAGCCTGCGTTGTTATCAATATCAGAAAAATGCTCACCCACCCTACCCGTGGTGCTTGGAAATCAACGGGCCAGGGGAGGCTAAAGTTTTGCATTTGGCTTAATAGCATTTGATGTGGCAGTTTGATTGGCGCTACGCGAGCATCGCTGAAGGCTATCGCCCGTATAGTCCTGGCCGGCTATAAATAGAGGGTCTCGGTGGCCCTGGCGAACTGAGTGGGCACCGTCGCCATGAAGAAATCCAAGTTCACAGAAGAGCAGGTTGCGATTGCTCTGAGGCACACTGAGTGAAACGTCTTCCGAAAGGCCGCCATGAGCACCCTTGACCTCATCCGCCGAACTGTCCCGGCAACCGAATGAACCCGCGTGAGGGCTACCGCCAAGTCGCAAGGCTGCACGTGCGCTGCCTGGACCAGGGGTTTCTGGCCACGCTGGGTGAAGAATTCATGGCGCTGATGTACGAGTCCATGGACCGCGCCGACGGGTCACACTGACCACCGAGGAGCGGGAAGGGCAGGTGGTTGGTTTCATCACTGGCGGCACCGGCATGGGGCCGATCTACAAGCGCATGCTGCGCAGCCCGGTACGACTGGGGTTGGCGCTTGCGCCTGCGCTGGTGCGCCCTGCCAAGGTGCGTCGGATCATCGAGATCATGCGTTACTCCGGCGATGCCGCCCTGCCCGACGGGGTGCCCGACGCCGAATTGCTCAGCTTGGCGGTAGCGCCCGAGGCTCGCGGCTCCGGTGTGGCGGACACGCTGTACCGGAAACTGGTGGAGGATTTCCAGGCGCGCGGCGTGGACGCCTTCCGCATCATCGTCGGCGATGCCCTCGCCCCAGCGCACCGGTTCTACCAGCGCATGGGCGCGACCGTGGCTGGCGAGGTGCAGGTGCATGAGGGGGAGCGGTCGAAGGTGTACGTGCACCGGCTCCACCCGTAGAGCGCGTCATAGGCGTGAAGCCGCGTGACGCTGGCCGTGCCCCGTCGCACCGCCCGCTGCCGGAACCGACGCTTGGGGCATTGATCATGTCCAAGCGCTTTCCCGCGCATCGCGCGTTCGTACGCATTGCTTGTCGTGCGCATAAAGTGCAGAATAAGTGCATCGGTGGTGCGACACGTAGGAGGATTTGATGAATGCGATACGCGAAGAGCCTTGGACGGAGCGGTTCCGGGAGGCGGGCACCCCGTATCTTTCGCCGCGCCGGGTGGGTGAGTACCTCGGTCTGCGGGTGCAGGAGCTGGCTGAGCGGGCGCATGTGCATCGCAATACGCCGCGCACCCGGCCGCAAGCCCCCCAACTTCAGAAATACCTGCAGGACATTCTTCGGGTTCTAGCGGTGGCAACGGCGGTTACCGGAGATGAGGGCAGGGCTCTTTTCCTGATCCGCAACGAGCCGCTGCGAGCATTCGGCTACAAGACGGCGGATATCTTGGTCCAGGAAGGACGCACCGATGCAGTGGTGGCCTACCTGGAGTCCCTCGCCGGCGGCGCAGCGGGATGATTGAGCTGACCATAGAGCGAGGGACGCATCCGGCTTGGTACCGGGTAATCGTTCCAAGCTATGCAGGTAAGCCACTTTCCGGCATGGGTGCGGCACGGCAAGGTGGTCGGTTCAATAGGCTTGGCCAGGAAGCTTTGTACCTCTCTCTGGACGAGGCAACCGCGCTGGATGAATACAAGCAGGACAATCCGTGGCTGCCGCCAGGAACCATTTGTACGTTCTTCGTCGATGGTCTGCGTGTGGCGGACATCAGCGCAGGGTTCGATCCAGCTCGGTGGTCGGCGCTTTGGTCGGATTTCGAAGTGGACTGGCGGACCGAGTGGTTTGGAAACGAGGTGGAGCCGCCTACGTGGTACATGGCTGATGATGTGGTGGCAGCGGGGCTGGATGGGATCATGTTCCCTTCGCAGGCGCGGCCGGGCGGAATCAACCTGGTCCTGTACCGCAGTTCTTCCAGAGGGGCAGCCGAACTGGATGTCTACGATCCTGATGGGCGACTGGGGTGAATGCTCCGAAGACGGGATAAGAAAAAGGCCCCGGCATTCAGCCGGGGCCTTTGGTCATGCTGCTTGCAACGGCAACACGTTCCGTAACTCTTCATCGAGTCGTTCGTACCAACTCCGATCGTGAATCAGTCGCGCGACCGCCAGGCCGCCGTTGATGACTTCCCCCTTCGTCATCCGCGAGATCGCTGCACGAGCCAACTCACCTTCAACGAACTTGGGAAGGTGCCGTTCCAGTCTCAAAATGCGTTTCATCGGTATTTTCTCGGTTAACGAGTCCGATGCCCAAGAGCATGGGGCTGGCTGGCCAGCCCCCTTCCGAAGTCCGCTTTAAGGCGCGGTCAGCGCCTCGGGTAAGAACGGAAGTGCCTGCGCACGTGCTCCACCCTGCCGAATCTCCGGCGGGTGTACGCACGAACGGGCACTGGCCTGCTCATAGGCATACGGGTTCCTCAATGGATGATGGAACGCACCGTTTGCGAGCAAGGCCTTTGACAGCGGGCTTGGATTTATGCCTAAAATCCCGGTGTCAGCTTCTGAGATTGTTGACACCGTTCTTGCTCTGTAGTAGCGGGTTGTTCCTATAATCCGCTACCCGGTCTTCCGGACGAGGGGATGCGCGCCAACGCATCCAAGGCTCCCCGGGTTGAACGACCGAGTTTTCAAAGAACAGCCCCCGCCCACAATGGCGGGGGTTTTTTGTTCAGGTCGACGCTATCACGTGCTCCAGTGGATACGCGACGGAACAACCTGTGGATAACTGCTGCTTGTGTGTAGCCCCTGTCGCGACCCCAGCATGTAGTGGCAAATCGACTTTGTTCAGGTTGAACGAAACTACGCCCGGCACCGCGCAATGTCAACCGTAACTTCCTTTTAAGATCAATCAATTGCGCCAGTCTCACGCGCTGAGACACGATTGGTTGCGAATGTTGTGGACGTTGCGGATATTTCGAGTGGGTGGTGTGTTTCGAAGCATATTGATGAGGTCTTCATGAGCACTCCACTCCACGCAGGATCTCGGCTGCTTCCCACGAAGCTGGACTTTGACCTTGCCCGCGCCCGGGGGCCTTCATTAGCTGCGCCCTGCGGGCCAAGCCGGAGGATGTGCGCGAGCAGTACGAGCGCCAGCTCAAGGATCTGCAGGAAGCCTACGGCGAGGCCATGCTGGAGCTGCGCGCGCGAAAAAAATTGCAGTCCCTGTTGGGCAAGGACGAGAGTTGATCAGCTCGATCCGGCAGGGACTGAAGGACGATGGAATTGAGGTTTCGATCAGCAAGCTGTGTCGCTGGTTCGGGGTGCCGCGCCGGACGGTGTATTACCGCCCGACCAAGGCGCCGCCGAAGGTGCGGCCGGAGCTGGCGGCGTCGATCAAGCAGCTGATCGAGAAAGAGCCGTCCTTCGGCTATCGCACGGTGGCCGGGCTGCTGGGGATGAACAAGAACACGGTGCAGCGAACCTTCCAGCTCAAGGGCTGGCAGGTCCGCAAGCGCGCGGTCGGCCAGCGCCCGCGGATCCAGGCGTTGCCGTCGGTGGCGAGCGCACCCGACGAGCGGTGGGCGACCGACCTGTGCCGCATCTGGGGTGGCCGGGACGGCTGGCTGACACTGGCCCTGGTGGTGGACTGCCACACCCGGCAGCTGCTGGGCTGGCAGCTCTCTCGCAGTGGCAAGGCCAGCACGGCGGCATCTGCACTGGAGCAAGCCCTGATCACTCGTTACGGCTCGCTGGGGCGGGTTCCAACCCCCTTCCTGCTGCGTTCGGACAATGGTCTGGTCTTCACCAGCCGCCACTACACGCGCCTGGTGCACAGCTATGGCCTGAAGCAGGAGTTCATCACCCCGCACTGCCCGCAGCAGAACGGCATGGTCGAGTGACTCATCCGCACCCTGAAGGAGCAATGCGCCCACCGCCACCGCTTCTAGACGCAGCAGCACGCGATGCCCGTGCTCAGTGACTGGATCCAGTTCTACAACTTCCGGCGTCCATACCAGGCGCTGGGCATGGGGACACCCGCTGAGGCCGATGCTTTAGCGGCCTGACCTGTGCAGAAACCGCTGGGTCATTACAATCAGGACCTGATTGACGGGGGAGCTTACGCCTCGCCACCAAGCATGAAGTAGGAAAAGCTGTCTTTATACAGGGAATGGCCCGCTACAAGGCTGGAAACGTCGCAATTCTTGACCTTTGGCATAGCTGAGATGCGGTGTCGTCCTATAGGCTCGCTTTGAAACGCGGTCCCTACTGTGTAAAGGTACTTCAGTACATCGTCGTGTTGGGAATAGTAGTTGTATATCTTTCCCGCCACTGCTTTGCTTGCGTCCAGCCAATCGGATCGGTTGTTCCCGACGGCTCCACCAAGCAGGTGAGCTTCCAGGACTCGCGGTTTTGTGTCCTTTGTCGCTAGGGTTTTCAGGGTGTTATAGACCACCCTCGCACCTAACGAGTGGCCGCACAGGATGTACTCCGCGCTGGTGCGGGAAAGGATGTCCGCCAGAAGCACCCCGGTCACTTGAGCCTTGAGCATCGCGACGCTCCAAGGATTCGAAGCGAGCCCGGCAAAGGTTGTCGCCCAGGCTATCGGTCCCAGACTGGCGCTACCGGCCTTGGATGCTGAGCGACTCCAGCCTTTGATCAATGCCACAAGCCCGCTCTTGGTGACCTGCATGCTCAGGGAGTTGCCAATCTGGGAGAGCCGTTTGGATTCCCAGCGAACGTAGTAGCAAGGGTTCTGGGGATGGGTCTTTCGAATCGAATTGAGCCAGTCGTCAGGATTTGGTTTGCGCTGGGTGAGGAAGCCATCGATCACAATGATGCTGGGACCGTTGCCTTCCTGGATCTGCTCGATGGAGAAGCCTTCGATCTCGCCAAAGTAGGCGTTGGATACGACACCACCCAGCGTGCCCCCTAAAGCGGCGCCTGTCGCGGTGATAACGGCCAATCCACCGGTCATTCCCAAGCCTCCGCTCGCGATGGAGCCGCCCCCTAAGGCAGCCAATCCAGTCTTGGTTGCGACGGCACCGCTATATCCGAGGATCTTCACGCCGACGGCGCCGCCGATTGTGGGTCCTGCCATGAGCGCTGCCGGGCCAACCACCGCAGCGCCTGCCAATGCGACACCGGCAATCTTGCCTGCCTTCACGTAGTTGAGGTCCTTGCGCTGAAACAGCGCCGGATAGTCTGTGATGTCCTCTAGACTGTCGTTCAGCGTGTCGAAGTTTGCGATTGTTCCGTCATGCTCCGCGCAAAACTCCGAATCCCAGGCTTTGCTGGTCCGGGCCATATTCCGGCATCTCCGGCATTGGACCGTCTGCTCCGTGCACTCGGAGCACTTGTATACGTTTCTCCGGAGGTGGTTTCGCTCGTGTAACAGATGTTGCGACAACTTGAAACAATGCGAGCAGTACCCGGTAACAACCTTCAACATGGAATCCCCCTGATCCCGCTTTCCCGAGGAAGCGAGCTGATTCTACGCGCTCCACATGTGGCCGCTTCGGGCGCATCGGCGCCGAATGTTTGAGTTTGTCGGCGGCGCAAGGCCCACGAGGCCCCCGCGGGGCAGGCGCGCTCGCGGCGTGGACGCACATTCCTCCTTATCAGCCCCTCCAGCGCACCGGTTCTGCCGGCGCATGGGCGCGATCGTGGCCGGTGAGGTATAGGAGTATGAGGGGGAGCGTTCCAAGGTGTACGTGCACCGGGTAGCCGCCGCCCTTAGTAGCACGTGCATACGCGCGAAGCCGCGTGAACCCAAGCGGGACAGGGGTGTTGGCCGGATACAGCAATGGACATTCTTGAGTACAAGGGCTTCCACGGCACCACGGAATTTGATATGTCCCGCGTGTTTGTCGGGGAAAAATCCTCTACATCTCCGATCTGGTGACCTGTGAATCGACCACGCCCGCCGAATTGCGGGAAGAATTCGAGGCTGCCGTCGACGACTATCTGGAAACATGCCAGGCGCAAGGACACGAAGAAGGCTGCGAAGTAGGGGTTAGCGGTCGCGCTTGCCGTTGAGGCTCAGCTGGTGCTGGTGCGTCCGTTCACATTCGTGAGCTTAAGCGAAATGGCGCGCTGGTTTAGCCGACTGAAAGGTCAGCATCTGTCAATTTCCTACTAATTCGTTTACGTTTTAGTAGATTCTTGGCAGGATCCACCCTATGAAGATTCCGATGCCGCCGCCACGCTGGTCGAGTCTGGTCGACAAGCACTCCCGGGACCTCGGGCGACTGCTCGCCTACCGTATCGGGCCGGAGGTAAGTGGCGTCTATGAGCATTGGGACCGCGTGCGCCATCTGACGCCGCCTGTGGAGGGCTTGGATCCGGAGCAATGGTGGCTTTGCATCAAATTTGCGCGTCTGTCGCTGTACAGCGAGATACCTCTGCGGGACAAGGACGGCTCGCCGTTCAAAGTCGCCCTGAGCGACAGCATCCAGCGTCGGCTGTTCCTGGTCGCCCGCGATGCGGCCGGTGCGCTCAAGGGAGCCGACGGGGTGCAGCCCGAGGCGATGCGCGAGCGCTATCTGGTGCGCTCGCTGATGGAAGAGGCCATGACGTCCTCGCAGCTGGAGGGGGCAGCCACCACCACCCGGATCGCCAAGGAAATGCTCCGGACCGGACGGCAACCCCGGGACTACGGGGAGCGGATGATCTTCAACAACTACGCTGCCATGCGTGAGCTGAAGGCCTGGCAGGCGAGCCCCCTGACCCCCGAGGCCGTGTTCGAGATGCATCGGATGCTGACCGAGGGAACGCTCGAGGACGAGACATGCGCGGGAAGGTTCCGGCGCGCGGACGAGAATATCGTGGTGGAGGACGAGCTCGGCAATGTGTTGCACGTGCCTCCCCCCGCCCGTGAGCTGCCGGGCCGGCTCCAGGCGCTGTGCGACTTCGCCAACCAGGGGGACGACGGCGAGAACTTCATTCATCCCGTGGTCCGCGCCATCGTGATCCACTTCCAGATCGGGTACGACCATCCTTTCTGTGACGGCAACGGGCGTACGGCGCGAGCGCTGTTTTACTGGTCCATGATGCGGTCCGGGTTCTGGATGGCCGAGTACCTGTCGATCTCAAGCATCCTGAAGCAGGCGCCCTCGCAATACACCCGGTCCTATCTGTTCACGGAGACCGACGAAAGCGACGCCACATATTTCCTGTCCCATCAGCTGGATGTCCTTCTGAAGGCCATTGCCGGCGTCCATGGCTACATTGAACGCAAGCAGCGATCGCACGCCGAGGCGCAGACGCTCTTGCGTCCGGACAACAGGCTCGCGCGGGTACTGAACCACAGGCAGCGGGCCCTGCTTCTCAATGCCCTGCGGCATCCCGGCAAGCAGTTCACCATCGACGCGCACCGTCGCGCGCATGGGGTGTCCTACCAGACGGCGCGGACGGACCTGCTGGGGCTTGTGGACGAAAAGCTCATGGAGCAATACAAGCAGGGAAAGAGCTTCTACTTCGTTCCGTTGCCGGATCTGGGCGAAAAGCTGAAACGCTGACTAGGCGCTGGCCAGGTCCGTGCGCGCGCCAGGAACCATTTGCACGTTCTTCGCCGATGGCCTGCGTGTGGCGGACATCAGCGCAGGGTTCGATCCAGCTCGGTGGTCGGCGCTTTGGTCATGCTGCTTGCAACGGCAACACGTGCCGTAACTCTTCATCGAGTCGTTCGTACCAGCTCCGATCGTGAATCAGTCGCGCGACCGCCAGGCCGCCCCAGATGCGGCACAGGTCGGTCGCCCAACGCTCGTCGGGTGCGCTCGCCACCGACGGCCGCGGCCTTCGCACCAACAGCTGCCATCCTGGGCAGGTATGATTTTTCCAGCCGAAGGGCGGCTTGCCAGGCTACGAGCGCCGAACAGATTCACTTGCTCGTGATCATGACTGGTATGCCAAGCCGTTCATGCGCTACACCGTCAAGAAAGAACCGCCAACGGTTTGGAATGTGCTGGATGGCACTCAAGTCGATTTTTCCAGTTGGACTTTTGCTGACCACTTTGACGTTGTCATGAAGCTCTTGGCTAAGGCGGGCGCGGACTCTGAATTGGTGACGCAGCTTTGTAAAGAAAACCAAGACCCCCGAAAGATCCTGCGCTCGCCTTAAGAAGGGTCTGAATGGAGCGAGATCATGGCTTATCAGGTGGCTGCTTGATTTCCACACCGCCAAGGGGGAGTTTGGGGGTTGCGCTGACGCAGGCTGTTTTATTCCCGTACGGGTTCATCAACCGCGCTGGCTGATGCCAGCGCCTTGGGGGCGGCTGTTCGCCGGGCTCGCAAAATCCACGGTCTGACCCAGGCAGAGCTGGGACGCGTTCCGCATCATCGTCGGCGATGCCGTTGGCCCGGCGCACCGGTTCTATCGTCTATCCGCTAACCTGATTCAAGCACGCTAACATTTGCGTTGTTAGCGTGCTTTGTCTGTGTTAGTGTCGCGCCGTGGATAACTCCGCCATTCAGCGATATTTGCACGAAGTCTTGGGGGGCAATGCCCGGCTTCAGCCATGGGCGGGTGCGGCTGAATTGCCGTTCTACCTGCAGGATCTCTACGGCTTCGCTGAAGTCAGTCTGTTCGATCTGCAGTGTGTGCTGATGATTGCCCAGGGCCCATCGGATGCGGAAGTGGATATCCGTCGTCATCTGGAGATCGTGAGCCGGTATGCGGGGCGTGACGTGCTGGTGATCTACGTCGTCCAGGGCTTGGCTTCCTACGAGCGAAGAAGTCTGATCGCCCGTGGAGTCCCGTTTATCGTGCCGGGCAACCAGATGTTCCTGCCGCCTTTAGGCATGGATCTTCGGGAATATTTCCGCAAACGCGCGGAGCCGGCAAACAAGCCGTTTAGTCCAGCCACCCAGCTCTTTCTTTTCACTGCGCTCCTGCGGGAGTGGGAGAAGGAAGTTCATCCCGAAGCCTTGAACGATCAGGCCGCATATACGCCGATGACGCTCTCGCGCGCCATCAGGGAGCTGCAGGAGGCTGGTCTGGTAGATACGTTCCAAGTGGGAAGGGAGAAGTGGCTGCGATTTGACAAGGATCAGCGTGAGGTCTGGCAGGACGCCCAGCCCTGGTTGCGCAGCCCGGTGCTTCGGACGGAGTGGGCCGTCCCGCTGGGTGATCTGGACAAAACACCGCTGGCCGGTTTGAGTGCCTTGGCTGCGCAATCGGCCTTGGCCGACCCCCTGCACCCGGTATGGGCGATCTCGAGTGGGCAGTGGAAAGCGGCCAAAGGCATGCGCATGCATCCGTTGCAGGGACCGGAACCGGGAGCAGGCCGTTGGCAGATATGGCGCTACGATCCCCTGTCTCTTGCCCAGGGCGGCGTGGTTGATCCGCTGTCGCTGATCGTCAGCTGCCGCAACGACCCCGATGAGCGTGTGCAGCAGGCCGTGGAGAAACTGGAGCAGGCGCTGCCATGGTGAGGGGACTTGATCGGTTCCGGGAGCACTTTGCTGGATACGCTGATCGGTACGTACTGATTGGTGGAACCGCTGCATCGTTGACGATGGCAGAGGCCGGGCTGCCGTTCAGATCCACCAAGGATCTGGACATTCTTTTGATAGTGGAAGCGGTGGACGGCGCGTTTGGAGACCTGATGTGGCGGTTCATCGAGCAGGGTAGTTATGAAATCCGCCGGGCCAGTGACGGGGAACCCAGACTCTATCGATTCGAGAAGCCGGGTGACGCCGCCTTTCCTTTCATGATCGAGCTGTTCTCGCGGAAGCCCGACGGATTCTTGCTGCGCAATGATGCCCATCTGACTCCATTGCCAATGGATGGGACGGTTGACAGTCTGTCGGCGATCCTCCTGGACGATGCCTACTACGATTTCGTGATGCAGGGGAGAAGGGAGGAGGTCGAGCTCTCATGGATCGAAGCGGATCGTCTGATTCCGTTGAAAGCGAGCGCCTGGCTGGACCTCACCGCCCGCGAAGCAGCGGGAGAAAAGGTGGACAAGCGCGATATCCGCAAGCATTTGAATGACGTGTTCCGTCTCTCGCAGGTGCTCTCCGCCCGAACACGCATCGTGCTGCCTGGCAGGGTTAGGGAACAGTTCAAGGAATTTCTGACGCGTGCAGTGCAGGAGAGCGTGGATCTCAAACAGTTGAGGGTTGTCGGGCCAGGGCAGGCGCATATCCTCGCCCGCTTGGGAACCATCTACGGGGTGTCTTTCCCTTAGGAGGTTGGTCTACCAGATAGCCCCTGTAGGAGCGCGCCATGCGCGCGAAGCGGCGTGAATATGATCATTGCCGCAGGGCGTCGGTCCCAGCGCAGCGAGCGAGGCCGCACCGCATGGCCAAGCGTCACGCGGTTTCGCGCGCATGGCGCGTTCCTACGGTCGCGACGACACCGAGGGGCGGTGAGGAGCTTCGGGTGCGGCATCGGTAGCGGGGGAAAGTTGTGATGACGACAGTGGGCAGTGACAATTGACTGCTGAGCAGGCGCGGGATGCGCACTGCCACGCCTCTACCGGGACTCCATGGACATTCTTGATCTGATCGGCCGCACGGCCCCCCTGTTTCACTCCGACATCCAGCAGCACGAATCCGAACTCTCCGGCCTGGTGCAAGCGAGCCGCTTCCTGGTGATCGGCGGCGCCGGCTCCATTGGCCAGGCCGTCACCCGCGAGATCTTCAAGCGCCAGCCCAAGGCGCTGCACGTGGTGGACATCAGCGAGAACAACATGGTCGAGCTGGTGCGCGATATCCGCAGCACGCTGGGCTATATCGACGGCGATTTCCGCACCTTCGCCATCGACTGCGGCAGCCGCGAGTTCGCGGCGCTGATGGCGGCCGGGCAGGGCTACGACTATGTGCTCAACCTCTCCGCGCTCAAGCACGTGCGCAGCGAGAAGGATCCGTTCACCCTGATGCGGCTGATCGAGGTGAACGTGCTCAACACCATCAGCACGATCGCCCAGGCGCAGGCGGGCGGGGCGCGCAAGTATTTCGCCGTCTCCACCGACAAGGCCGCCAACCCGGTGAACATGATGGGCGCCAGCAAGCGGATCATGGAGATGTTCCTGATGCGCGCCAGCCTGGAGCTGCCGATCTCCACGGCGCGCTTTGCCAACGTGGCGTTCTCCGATGGATCGCTGCTGCACGGGTTCAACCAGCGCTTCGCCAAGCGTCAGCCGATTTCGGCGCCCAATGACGTGCGGCGTTACTTTGTGACGCCGCAGGAGTCCGGCGAGCTGTGCTTGAGCTCCTGCCTGCTGGGCGGCAACCGCGACATCTTCTTCCCCAAGCTGAGCGAGGAGCTGGATCTCACCCGGTTCTCGGATATCGCCGTGCGCTACCTGGAATCGCTCGGGTTCGAGCCGTACGAATGCGCCAGCGAGGACGAGGCGCGCGGACGGGCGGCGGAGCTGATCGCCGCGAAGAAGTGGCCGGTGTACTTTTTTGCCAGCGATACCACGGGGGAGAAGGACTTCGAGGAGTTCTTTACCGATGCGGAGACGCTGGATATGGAGCGGTTCCAGAACATCGGCGTGATCCTCAACGAGCCGGACTTTGATGACGCCCGACTGGGGCATTTTCTGACCACGATTGAAGGCATCCGCTCAGGTGCTACCTGGGACAAGCCTGAGATCGTGGATCTGTTCAATTACATGATCCCGGACTTTGCGCATAAGGAGACCGGGAAGTACCTCGACGGGAGGATGTAGAAAGGGGCTCTCGCGAAGGCGCGAAGACGCTAAGAGGAGCGGAGGATGTAAAGGGGGTTCTCGCAAAGGCGCGAAGAAGGGCGAAAATTATGTGATGGGGTGCCGTGCTTTTACTCCATCCCTGCTTTTCTTCGCGTCTTCGCGCCTTCGCGAGACACCCCCAAACGCCAAGGAGGCACAGAAATGGAGTTCGACGCACGGAAGCCCGAGGAGCGGGTGGGAAAGGTTGTGGTGGATGTGGCGGTGATGGTGCACCGGGAGCTGGGCCCGGGTCTGCTGGAGTCGGTGTACGAAGCGGTGCTGGCCGCCGAGTTCCGGAAGCGGGGCCTGCGCGTGCGGCGGCAGGTGCCGGTGCCGATCGACTGGGACGGCCTGCACTTCGACGAAGGCTTCCGCGCCGACATGATCCTGGACGACTGCGTGTTGCTGGAGCTCAAGTGCGTAGAGCACCTGCACAACGCCCACAAAAAACAGCTCCTGACCTACCTCCGCCTCACCCGCATAAAACTCGGCTACGTCCTGAATTTCAGCCAGGCCCTCATGCGCACCGGCATAACCCGCACAGTAAACAACCTCTAGAATTGTTTTTTATCCATTTTTTTCTTCTTCGCGCCTTAGCGCCTTAGCGAGACCCCGCTCCCCATGCAACGACTGTTGGATATCGTGTTCTCCGCCCTGGCCCTCCTGGCCCTTTCCCCCCTGCTGATCCCCATCGCGATCATCCTGCGCCTGACCGGCGAGGGCGAGGTGTTCTTCGTCCAGCAGCGCGTGGGCCGCGGCGGTGGGATGTTCGGCCTGTACAAGTTCGCCACCATGCTCAAGGACAGTCCGAGCCTGGGCACGGGGACGGTGACGGTGAAGGACGATCCGCGGGTGCTGCCGATCGGCCGCTTCCTGCGCAAGACCAAGATCAACGAGCTGCCGCAGCTGCTGAATATCTTCAGGGGCGACATGAGCATCGTGGGGCCACGACCGCAGACGCAGCGCTGCTTTGATGCATTCCCGGCCCGATCGCAGGCGGAGATCATCAAGGTTCGACCGGGGCTGTCGGGTATCGGCTCGATCGTCTTCCGCGACGAGGAAGAGCTGATGCACGCGGCCAAGGATCCGGAGCGCTTCTACGACGACGTGATCATGCCGTACAAGGGCCAGCTGGAAGAGTGGTACGTGGCCAACCAGGGGCTGTGGACCTATCTGGCCTGCATCGTGCTGACCGCCTGGGTGGTGCTGGTGCCGGGCTCGACGGTGTTCTGGCGGGTGTTCAAGGGACTGCCGCTGCCGCCGCCGGAGCTGGTGGCGGCCGGTGGGGCGAACGGCGCGCCTTCGGCCGAAGCGGCCTGACGGCGTGATGATTGCTGTTTCAGACCTGCTACTGGGCGTGATGGTGCTGGCGGTGGGCTGGTTCCTCGCGCGCCGCGGCCGGCCGCTGACGCGGGTGCTGGTGTTTGCTTCGGCGCTGGTGGTGTCGGCGTTGCTGTTCCTGCCGGGCTCGCAGATCAGCGGCATAGTCGGTCCTGAAGGAATCGGCCATATGCGCCGCCTGGCCGCCCCTACCCCGTGGGCCGTCGCCGAATGGGTCCACTTCCTGATCTTCCTCTGGCTTGGCCTCCTGCTGTGGCTGGGCCGCGCCGACCTTCGCAACTGGAAAGGCTGGGCGCTGATAGCCGTGCTCGCCGTCGCAGCAGAGCTCGCCCAGGACCTCGCCCCCGGCCGCTCCCCGCGGGTGGATGATGTGCTGTTGAACCTGGCCGGCGGCATGGCCGGCATAGTGCTGGCGATCACCCTCCGCAAGCTGCTCAAGCGCCTGTAGGAGCGCGCCATGCGCGCGAAGCCGCGTGAACCCAAATTCCGTCGCACAAAGTGAGACCTGCGGCTGTTAAGGTCTCGTAACACCTTGATTAATTGGTGTTTGAGCGCGCTGGACGGGATGGTCCGGCGTCTTGTCGCATTTATACCCAGGAAGGTATAGTGTACCGTCTCTTCGTTCACCACGACGCCGAGGGTGACCTTGATGCACTCTGGGAAAGCGAGCCCGAAGCCGCTGCCAGGATCGCCGTCCTGTTGCAGGAGTGCGAAGGCAATCAGGATCTGCTGGATAGACTTTCACAGCATCGATTCGGCACAGAGGGCGTTGATGAGTTGAACGTCAGCAGGTGGCAGGAGCGCTGGCGAAAGGGAGACAACCTCTGGCGAGTGAAAGTCTGGGACCTTGAGAGAAGGGGCCTTCGCTACCGGGTCATCTACGCATTCATTCCGCAGAAGCGGCACTACCACGTTCTTGCGGTTGCACCACGGAGTTTCAACTATGACCAACGCCATCCGCTCTGCCAACGAATCCTCAGGGCTTACGAGGAGCTTTGAGCGTATCGGTGAAGGCGTCTCCCTCAAGACCAGCTCGGCGCAGGAGTCGTGCCAGGTATTCAAATTCGGTGACTACGTCACCACCGAAGCGTCGACCCCTGTACGTCATACCGCTATCGGTGACCTGGTTGCCAAGTGGGAAGAGACCCCGGACCGTCGGGCTGCGATTGCGCGTGCGCGTGCTTGGGTTGCTGACGCTTTCCATGCAGATGAAGGCGAAACGCTGCGGACCTTGCGCATGAAGAAAGGGTTTTCGCAACAGCAACTTGCGGTCCTTGTTGGCACCAGCCAGCCCCATATCGCCCGCATCGAGGGGGGCGCAGATAATCTGGCCATCGACACCTGTCGTCGGCTTTCACATGCGCTCGGGGTTGATCTGAACACGCTCGATGCTGCGCTCCTGCAACAGCGGCCTGAGACGGGAGCAAAATCAGGATGAGACCTTACGCACACGCGGTCTATTGCGATGACATCCGGGAGGAGGTTGGCGGCAAGTCAACCCTCGTGGGCGTGTATCACGGCTCATTGATGGTGCAATCTTTCCCCGCCACCCTGCCCAAACTGTGCGTGGTGCTCCAAGTGGTGCTTCCGGCTGAGAATCTCCCGGAGGGTTTGAAGATGCGGGTGATGTTGGATGAGGAATTGCTCGCTGAAGGGGAAATGGCGGTGCGTGATCTCGAAGCAGCGCTAGCCGCTATTCCCACGGAAGTTGAGCGCTCGAAGCCATCGGAGGAAAAAGGATGGGTTGTCGCTGCCAACTTCATTTTTGCCCCGATGAAGTTGGAGGGGCCCGGCATGATTCGGGCCTGGGTGGAAGCCGGGGATCAGGAAATGAAGGCAAATGGGTTGCGCATTGCCCAGATGCAGCAATTACCTGCTTCCTGATGAGTCCGGCCAGCGTAGGCGCCTCGCGCAAACAGCTGGCAGGCCTTGCGGGCACCGGCCCGAGGTTCATCAGTGAGCTGGAGCGTGGCAAGGCAAGCGCCGAGCTGGGCAAGGTGCTGGATGTGATCGCAGTGCTGGGCCTGCGCCTGCAGCTGGTCGGACCCGCGACATGATCGAGGCAGGAATCTCCTCCTGAAGCGTTGCAGGCCTCTGGGCGAGCGCATCATCGTCAGGCTGTCCTTGGCGGGTCGGAATAGTCGTCTTTCCGGTAGGGATCGCGAGCGGGGCTCGCCACCACTGAAACGGTTCGGCCTTCCGGAGGAGCGTTGATGCTGGCCATCACCGACGTGCTGCTTGGAGTGCTGGTGCTGGCCGTGGGATTTTTCCTGATCCGCCGCGGCAGTCTGCTGACCCGCGTGCTTGTGTTCGGCTCGGCGCTGGTGGTGTCGGCGCTGCTGTTTCTACCGGGGGAGCAGATCACCGGGTTCGTCGGGCGCGACGGCATCGGGCTGATGCGCCGGCTGGCCGCCCATACGCCGTGGGCCCCGGCCGAATGGGTGCATGTGCTGATCTTTTTATGGCTGGGGCTGCTGCTGTGGCTGGGCAGGGCCGACCTGCGCAACTGGAAGGGCTGGGCGCTGGTGGCGGTGCTGGCGGTTGCGGCCGAGGTGGCGCAGGTGCTGACGCCGGAGCGCGAGCCGCGGGTGGGCGATGTGCTGTTGAATCTGGCGGGCGGGATGGCCGGGATTGTGCTGGCGATCCTGTTGCGCCGTGTTTCCCGCCGGTTGTAGGAGCGCGCCATGCGCGCGAAGCCGCGTGAATATGCTCATTGCCGCGGGGCGTCGGCCCCGGCGCACCGGCCGACGCCACCCCGCGTGGCCAATCGTCACGCGGTTTCGCGCGCATGGCGCGCTCCTACGAGGGGAGTTACCAGATCAGGTCGTCGGGGACTTCGAATTTGGCGTAGTAGGCGGCGTCTTCTTCGCTGATGGCGGCGGCCTGGGTGTCTTCGGCCTGGCCGTGGTCGAGGACGATCAGGGCCGGGTCGCGTTCGCGCACTTTGTCGCCGGCCACGCGTGGGAGCAGTTCATAGCGGTCGCCGAGGCGGGCGATGACCACGGCGCCGGTGACGAGCTTCTTTCGCTGGTCGTCATCGATCAGCACGGTGCGGATGGCGCCATCGGCGGTGAAGCGGTATTCGCTTTCGCCAGTGCGCGGAAGCTTGCGGTCCTGGATGATCTGCCGGGCCTGGGCGCGCATTTCCGCCTGCCGGGCCTTGGCCTTGCGCTCGGCTTCGATGGCGCGGTCGCGTTCCGCCTTCTCGGCGCGGGCGCGCTCGGCTTCACGCTGGATTCCATCGTCGGTGGGCGGCGCCTTGCCATGGCGCGCCTTGACCTGCTGGCGGGCGATCTCGGCCACTTTGGACTTCTTGACCAGGCCTGCCTTGAGCAGCTGTTGTTGCAGCGGGTTGCCCTTTGCCATGTCGAGCGGTCCGGTGGGGGTGGGTGGCCATGATACGTGCGCTGCATCGCGGATAATATGTGCGCATCTCCCACGGGGCTCCCCATGACTGCGTTTGATTCCGCCTGCACCACGCTGCGCGCCAGGCCGCGCACCTGGCTGGTGACCGGTTGCGCCGGTTTCATCGGTTCCAACCTGCTGGAGGCGCTGCTGCGGCTGGACCAGCGGGTGGTGGGGCTGGACAACTTCAGCACCGGGTTCCAGCACAACCTGGACGAGGTGCAGGGGCTGGTGACGGCGGAGCAGTGGGGCAGGTTCCGCTTTGTCGAGGGTGATATCACCGATCTGGCCACCTGCCACGAAATGTGCGCGGGCGTGGACCACGTGCTGCACCAGGCGGCGCTGGGCTCGGTGCCGCGCTCGATCGCCGATCCCATCGCCACCAACCGGGCCAATATCGACGGCATGCTCAACATGCTGGTGGCGGCGCGCGATGCGAAGGTGGGCAGCTTCACCTATGCGGCCAGCAGTTCCACCTACGGCGACCATCCGGCGCTGCCCAAGGTGGAGGAAAACATCGGCAAGCCGCTGTCGCCCTACGCGGTCACCAAATACGTGAACGAGCTGTACGCGGACGTGTTTGCGCAGACCTACGGGTTCCAGAGCATCGGGCTGCGCTATTTCAATGTGTTCGGCCGGCGCCAGAACCCGGAAGGGGCGTATGCGGCGGTGATCCCGAAGTGGACGGCTTCGATGATCCGCGGGGAAGAGGTATTCATCAACGGCGATGGCGAGACCAGCCGCGATTTCACCTATGTGGACAACGCCATCCAGGCCAGCCTGCTGGCGGCGCTGGCGCCCGATACCGCCCGCACCCGGGTGTACAACATGGCGGTCGGTGACCGGAACACGCTGAAGGGGTTGTTCGCGGCCATCCGCACCACGCTGGCGGCCAACGGCGTGCAATACGCCCGCGACCCGGTGCACCGCGAGTTCCGCCCCGGCGATGTGCGCCACTCGCTGGCCGACGTGGGCACAGCCCGGGAGTTGCTCGGCTATGAGCCTACCCACGACCTGGCGGCGGGTTTGGCCGAGGCCATGCCGTGGTATGTGCGGCACCTGGGCTGAGTCAACTCCTGCTGGATAAAATGTGCCGCACGTCACATAATCGCCCGCGGGGATGGATGCTCACAAGGTCGAATACTTGTTGAGATATCCGTAAGTTATGGTTGGGACACCGGGTTTGGCCCGGTTGTTGCTTGCCTGTGGGACGAATCTGGACTGGGGATGTTCATGGAGTGGGTAGTTGAGACAGGGACGTTGGCGGCGCTGGGAGCGGCGCTCATCACCTGGATAGTGCTGAAGCTGCTGCACCCGCTGGCGCCCCGGTTGAACCTCCTGGATTACCCGAAGGGTCGCAAGGACCATGCGCACCCCACGCCGATCACTGGCGGGCTGGCGATGCTGGCCGCGCTTGTTGCGGTGGGGGTGGTCACCATTGGCAGCTTCGCCACGGATACGCTGGTGTCGTTCCTGGTGGCGGCGCTGCTGCTGACCGGCGTGGGCCTGGCCGATGACCGCTACGACCTGCGCTGGTACTGGCGCATCCTGGCCCAGGTGCTGGCCGCGCTGATCATGGTGTACGGCGCCGGCGTGCGGGTGGAGCAGATCGGGCCGGTGTTCGGGCTGGACAGCCTTGCGCTGGGCTGGCTGTCGGTGCCGTTCACCGTGTTTGCGACGGTTGGCATCATCAATGCGATCAACATGATCGACGGCGCGGACGGGCTGGCCGGGCTGCTGGTGGCGGTGGCGCTGCTGATGCTGGCGGCTGCCGCCGTGTACGCGGGCAACATGGGCCTGAGCCGGCATTCGCTGGTGGTAGCGGGGGCTGTGGGCGCGTTCCTGCTCTACAACATGCGCTTTCCGTGGCAGGCGCGGGCCAAGGTGTTCATGGGCAATGCGGGCAGCGCGTTCCTGGGGCTGGTGGTGGCCTGGGTGGTGTTTCGCCTGACCCAGAATCCCGGCCATCCGGTGAGCCCGGTGCTGGCGCTGTGGCTGATCCCGATCCCGATCATGGATTGCCTGGTGTTGACGGTGCGCCGCACACGCCAGGGGCGTTCGCCGTTCTCGGCCGGGCGCGATCACATCCATCACTTCATGCAGGATGCGGGTTTCGGGCCCACCCAGGCGGCGGTGGCGCTGGCGGGCTTCAGCCTGATCTGCGGGCTGTTGGCAGGCCAGGCGATGCGCATTGATATACCGCACCCGGTGATCCTGGTGGCCTTCCTGGCGCTGTGCGTGTTCTGGTACTGGCTGAGCGCCCGTCGTGCGCGGACGCTGGCGTTCTTCCGCGTGCTGCGCCGGGCGCCGGTGTTCGGCGCCGTGCGCTCCAGGACTGACGGCGACGCATCGAACGTGCCGAACCGGGGTTGACCTGCGGTCTGTGTAGGAGCCGGCTTGCGGCCTATGTAGGAGCGCGCCATGCGCGCGAAGCCGCGTGACGCGTCGATTGGTTCGACAGGTCGGGCGGGTTGATGTTCGTGTCGATCAGCTTCGGATCCGGCGCGGGTGCCGAAGCCGCGCCGCGGGGATTGAATTCACGCGGCTTCGCGCGCGTGGCGCGCTCCTACGGGGTGGGTCAGGACCGTCGGCGGCAATGATTCACGCGGCTTCGCGCGCATGGCGCGCTCCTACGAGGCGGGCCGTGACAACTCGGCCAGCCAGTCGCGGGGTTTCAGGTAGTTGGCGAGGCGGGCTTCGTCGCTGTCGGGTTCGGGGGTGAAGCCGTATTCCCAGCGCGCCAGCGGGGGCAGGCTCATGAGGATCGATTCGGTGCGCCCGCCCGACTGCAGGCCGAATTGGGTGCCGCGGTCCAGGACCAGGTTGAATTCCACGTAGCGCCCGCGCCGGTAAAGCTGGAACTGACGCTCGCGCTCGCCATACGGGGTGTCCTTGCGGCGCTCGATGATTGGCAGGTAGGCATCGAGGAAGCCGTCGCCGACCGCCTGCATGTAGCCGAACTCGTTGTCAAAATCGCCGCTCATGTCGTCGAAAAACAGGCCGCCGACGCCGCGGGTTTCATCGCGGTGCTTGAGATGGAAATAGTCATCGCACCACTTCTTGTGCGCTTCGTAGCGCTCCTGGCCGCCGTAGGGTTCACACAGGTCGCGGGCCACGCGGTGCCAGTGCAGCACGTCTTCGTCGTAAGGATAGAAAGGGGTGAGATCGAAGCCGCCGCCGAACCACCAGGCCACGGTTTCGCCATCGCGTTCGGCGCGGAAGTGGCGCACGTTGGCGTGGGTGGTGGGCAGGTACGGGTTGTGCGGGTGGAAGACCAGCGAGATGCCCATTGCACGCCACGCGGTGCCGGCCAGCTCGGGGCGGGCGGCGGTGGCGGAGGGCGGCAGCTCGGTGCCGGAGACATCGGAAAATCCGATGCCGGCCTGTTCGAACACGGCGCCATCGCGAAGGATGCGGGTGCGCCCGCCGCCGCCAAGCAGGGGGCCGTTGCCGGGCTCGCGGGTCCAGGCGTCTTCAATGAATCGTGCCTTGCCGTCGGCCGCTTCGATGGCGGCGCAGATCCGGTCCTGCAGGCCGGTGAGGTAGTCGCGTACTGGGGAGATATCGTCCATCCACGCATTGTAGGCGGCTCGCGCCGGGGCGGCGTGGCGGTGTAGCGCGACGGTCATCGACGTTTACGGAGAATTGAACATTGCCCGGCTATGGTGGCCGCACTTTGAAGCAGAAGAACGACATGAGTCTCAGCAATATCGCCCACCCCCCGGCACCGTTTCCGCTCCTGGATGACGTGATCGTGCTCAGCAATGCCGCCATGCGTAAGGGTGAGCCGACCAAGGCGGTGAAGGCGTTGGTGAAGGGATTGCGGGGCCTGCTGGCCGGTCCGCTGGAGCTGCCGGCATGGCTGCTGGAAACCCGCGACGACGAGCACGCCCGGCGCGAACTTTACCGTTCGCGCGAGCATGGCTACGAGGTGATCGCGATCACCTGGGCGCCCGGGCAGGTGAGCACCGTGCACGACCACGGCGATACCTGGGGCGTGGAATCGGTACTGCGCGGACGGCTGGAGGTGAGCGACTACCGCTTGAAGGCGCAGCACCGGGCACTTTCAGAGCTGGAGCCCGACGGCAGCCACGTGCTGGAGACCGGCAGCGTGATCGGCCTGGTTCCGCCGCAGGACCTGCACCAGTGCCGCAATGCCGACGCGGACCAGGTGGCCGTGTCGCTGCACGTGTACGGCAAGCACCTGGATCACGTGAAGCGCTACACCCACGTGGAAGGAAATCTGTACCGCCCGCAGCGGGTGATGCTCGGCACCGTTTGACCCCGATACGGCGGCGGGCCACCGGGGGTGAACGCCCCCACCTTCGTCGTGCGGGGCCGGCCGCCCCAATGTAGGAGCG
>NZ_JBSVRG010000014.1:0-57945 GCF_054052045.1 Luteimonas sp. A277 | reverse complement strand
CGCTCCTACTGGCAGCCTGTCACAATCCCGCCTCTTCCCAGCCATTCCCGGACCCCCGATGCTTCGCTGGTTCGAACGCCAAATCGATCCCTTCCCCCAGGATCCGCCCGCCCAGCCGCCGGCCAGCCTGTATGCCTTCTGCCGCCATTACACCCGCGGCACGGAGAAGTGGCTGGTCCTGATGGCCCTGACCACCGCCGGCATCGCGCTGGCGGAGCTGGCCATGTACGCCTACCTGGGCGCACTGGTGGACCAGCTGGGCAACACCACACCGGCCGAATTCCTGGCCGCAGAGGGCAGCCGGCTACTGGGCATGGGCCTGCTGATACTACTGGTCCTGCCGCTGCTGGTGCTGGCCAACTCGCTGATCCAGCACCAGACCCTGCTGGGCAATTTCCCCATGCGGATCCGCTGGAATGTGCACCGCTACCTGCTGCGCCAGTCGATGGGCTATTTCCAGAATGAATTTGCCGGGCGCATCGCCACCAAGCTGATGCAGACCTCGCTGGCGGTGCGGGAAACCGTGCTCAAGCTGCTGGACATCGGCAACTACGTGCTGGTGTTCTTCATCGGCGCGCTGGTGGTGGCCGGGGCAGCCGACTGGCGCCTGATGCTGCCGTTCCTGGCCTGGGCGCTCGGCTACACGGTGCTGATGTGGCACTTCGTGCCGCGCATGGAGCGTGTGGCACGCGACCAGGCCGACGCCCGCTCGGTAATGACCGGCCGGGTGGTGGACAGCTACACCAACATCGCCACGGTCAAGCTGTTTTCCCACTCGCAGCGCGAGCAGGCCTACGCGCGCGAAGCGATGGATGGCTTCCTGGGCACCGTGTACCGGCAGATGCGTTTGGCAACCGGCGTGTGGACCCTGCTCTACGCGCTCAACATGGCCCTGCTGTTCAGCGCGGTGGCGCTGGCCCTGTGGCTGTGGCACCAGGGCGCGGTCGGCCCGGGCGCGATCGCGGTGATCGTTGCCTTCGCCCTGCGCATCCTCGGCATGTCGCAGTGGATCATGTGGGAGATCTCACAGCTGTTCGAGAACATCGGCACCGTGCATGACGGGATCAACTCGATCTCGCTGCCGCCCACCGTGGACGACGCGCCCGGCTCTCCACCCCTGACGGTGGCGGGCGGCGACATCCGCTTCGACCGGGTGAGCTTCCATTACGGCAAGGGCAGCGGCGTGATCGAAGACCTGTCGCTGCATATCCGCCCGGGCGAGAAGATCGGGGTGGTCGGGCGCTCAGGCGCAGGCAAATCAACCCTGGTGAACCTGCTGCTGCGTTTCCACGACCGCGAATCCGGCCAGATCCTCATCGACGGCACCGATATCGCAGGCGTCCAGCAGGACACCCTGCGCGCCCACATCGGCGTGGTCTCCCAGGACACCTCCCTGCTGCACCGCTCGGTGCGCGAGAACCTGCTGTACGGACGCCCGGATGCCAGCGAAGAAGAAATGGTGGAAGCCGCCCGGCAGGCGCGCGCGCACGATTTCATCCTCGCACTGAGCGACAACAAGGGCCGGCGTGGCTACGACGCCCACGTCGGCGAGCGCGGCGTGACCCTCTCGGGCGGCCAGCGCCAGCGCGTGGCCATCGCCCGGGTGCTGCTGAAAAACGCGCCGATCCTGGTGTTGGACGAGGCCACTTCGGCCCTGGATTCGGAGATCGAAGCGGCCATCCAGGACAACCTGTCGCGGCTGATGGAGGGCAAGACGGTGATCGCGATCGCGCATCGGCTGTCCACCATCGCCGCCATGGACCGCCTGATCGTGATGGACCAGGGCCGGATCGTGGAAGACGGCCCGCACGAGGAACTGGTCAAGGCGGGCGGTCTGTACGCCCGGCTGTGGCAGCGTCAGTCCGGTGGGTTCATCGACTGCGAGCCGGACGCGTCGCCCGAGGTGGGCTCTGCAAGCGATCCGTCCTCTGCCCCGGTCGCGCCTTCCACCGCGTCCTGAGCGGTATCGGTGCCGGGGGCAAACACGAAGTCCGCAGCCAGGTCGAATTCCGACAGCGGGCTTTCGGCCGGGCAGGTTTCGTCCGGGAATCCATAGCTGGCGCGCAGGTCCAGGCCGCAGGCGCTCAGCGCTTCCAGGTCGGTGCCAGCCACCTTGCAGCGGGTATCGAAGGCGCGCACGAACGAATCACGACGACGCACGAAATCCTCGCCACACTTGCGCATCAACCGCAGCCGGTCCAGGTCATCCTGGGCCGGGTTGACCCCATCCAGACCGTAGCGCTGCAGCTCGTCGGCGGTCAGCAGGCGCAGGCTGCGGTTGGGCACCACCATCATCATGTCGGCCACGGCCACCGCCGCTCCATTGCGTTCCAGATAGGCCCGGACCCGGTCGTAGACCGTGCGCAGTTCGGCGTTGAGTTCGTGCCGCGTGGTGGCGGTGGAGCTCATGCGGATGATCCGGTGGATACCCACCCGGCCGGTGATCAGGCGGCTGTCGCCGGCGCTCAGGATGAACACGCAGGAGCTGTGGCAGACCGAACCTTCACGCACCCAGATGGCCCAGCCCGACTCGGCGATCAGGTCGCCGGCCTCCATCGAATCCTCCACCTGCCCACCGGCTGAATCCAGGTCCAGCACGCGCTTGTCGATGTGCAGCTCGTCAGCAACCGCGATGACCCGCTCGATCAGGTCCATGAATTCGCCCGTCAACCGGCCTTCATAGCGCACGCGCATCACGCCGCGCTCGGCACAGGGGCTCATCGCTGACGTTAGCGATTCATGATCCAGCACGGCAACCTGCTCACCGTCACCGGCGGCCGCGTAATCGAGCTCGCAGCTGATCGATACGCTGCCCTCTTCCATCGGGATCGGCGTCCAGTCGAGCTCCGCTTCGACGGGAGCCGGATCCGGCAAGGATGGCGGGATGTCCTGGTCCGAATCAGCGGCCGGATCCACCGGCGCCATGCTCACCGCGCCGCCGTCGGTGGCGCTGTCCACTTCCTCTGTTTCCACCATTAGTGCGTCCTGTCCCGGCGTTGATGGGCCACAGGCGGCCAGCAACAGCACTGACAACAACAGGCAGACTTTCAGCGATTGGAACAGCATGGACTCTCCGGAAAGCGAGTGCCGGGCGCCCACGCGCGGCATCAGGCGTCCAGTCTAGGGGTCGCGTGCGGGCACGTTGTAATGCCGGGTGAATCACGGGACGGCAGCGCCGCCGGCCGGGCAGGTGGTGCCGGCTCAGAACAGGCCGGTCAGAGCAGGCCGGACAGCACCATCAGCATGCCCAGCAACGCCAAACCCCAGACCAGGGAGCGCACATAGGGGACTCCTGCCAGGTATAGCGGTACGTAGACCACCCGGGCCCAGAACCAGAGCAGCGCCCCAAACGCCGTGGTCGCGTCACCGCTGCCGGTGACCACCACTGCCAAGGCAGCGGCGGCGAAGAAAGGGAAGGTTTCCAGGAAGTTGCGCATTGCACGGTCGGCACGGGCGGCCACGCCGGTCAGCGGCTCGGGTTCACCATCCCGCGCGCTCGCGTTCCATTTCAAACCGCGTTGCCGGGTTATCAGCCCCGCGCCGAGGAACAGCTGCGCCACTCCCAACAGGATTGACCAGGCCAGCATCTGGATCTCGACGGGCATCTCCGGCACTCCGTAAAAAGGTATCAGCGCCGGTAGACCGCCGCGTTGATACAGGACAGCACGCTGACCAGGAACCACCCGAACGGGAGCAGCGACAGGGTCACCAGCCAGGTGATGACGAAAGCGATGCACGCAGCGATGAACCAGAGGATCGCCGACAGCACACGCCCCTGCACCAGCTGGCCGAGGCCCGGGATGAAGAAGCTGCAGATGGCGGCAATCACGTTGCCGGTGGAACCCTGTCCATTACCCATTGCATGTTGCTCCGCGAGGAAAAGGATGGCAGATGATGCGCAGCGCGCATTCATCGATGCGTGAAGGCGCAGCATACCCGGCTGCCGGCTCGATCAAGCGCTTCATTCCGCCTGCGCCTGCGCCCTCCGCTTCTCCAGCTTGGGCAGCACGGCCATCACCACCAGCGCCATCACGGTGACTACCGCGGCCACCATTTCCTGGCCGATGCCGGCGGCCATTCCGATCGCTGCCGTCATCCAGATTCCAGCGGCAGTGGTGAGGCCTTCGATCCGTTCTCCGCGTTCATGGCGCAGGATCGCCCCGGCACCGAGGAATCCGATGCCCGACACGATGCCCTGCATTATCCGGGTGATGTCAGCCAGTTCGATCCCGGACAGCAGCGGCGCAAGGACGAACAATGCCGCACCGATCGACACCAGCATGTGGGTTTTCAGCCCGGCGGCGCGCCCCTTGGCCTCGCGCTCCCAGCCGATGATCCCGCCCAGCACGGCGGCGCACAGCACCCGCGCCACGATCACCGTGGCGGTGCCGGCGTCCGGCAGCGCGAACTCGGCTGCCAATGCCGCTCCCACCTCGTCCATTACGCCCATGCAACCCTTTCCTGTGTCACGACTCCGGCAAATCGTGGCCGATGCCAGCGTAAGGCCGCGTGCACGACCCTCGATCCAGGTCGCGGAAACCATGGAAGGCCGGCCTGGTGCGATCATGGGGCATGGATACCTCACCCCCCTTCACCACCCTCCCTCTCCCGCCCGCGCTGCTGCGCGGGGTCGAAGCGCTCGGCTATGTCGCCATGACCCCGGTCCAGGCGCAGGCCTTGCCCCCGATCCTGGAAGGCCGCGACCTCATCGCCCAGGCGCCGACCGGCAGCGGCAAGACCGCCGCCTTCGGCCTGGGCCTGCTGCAGCGGCTGGACGCGACCGCGGTGCGCACCCAGGCCCTGGTGCTGTGCCCGACCCGCGAACTGGCCGAACAGGTCGGCGACCAGCTGCGCAGGCTGGCCACCGGCGTGCCGAACGTGAAGCTGACCGTGCTGTGCGGCGGCATTCCGCTGGCCCCGCAGCTGGCATCGCTCACCCATCCGCCGCACATCGTCGTTGGCACGCCCGGGCGGATTCTCGAGCTGCTGGGGCAGGCTGCACTGCAGCTGGACGGCGTGCAGACCTTTGTGCTGGATGAGGCCGACCGCATGCTCGACATGGGCTTTGAAGACCAGATCCGCGATGTGGCCCGCCACGTTCCAGCCAAGTGCCAGCGCCTGCTGTTTTCCGCCACCTTCCCGGACGCGATCCGCGCGCTGGCCAAGGCGATGCTGCGCAATCCAGCCGAAGTCAGCGTCCAGGGCGCCACCAACGCCCCGGCCATCAGGCAGGTGGTCATCGACGCCGATCCGGCGCGCAAGGCGCCGCTGCTGGCCGCGCTGCTGCTCGAGCACCGTCCCGAATCGTGCCTGGTGTTCTGCAACATGCGCCGCGACGTCGACGAGGTTGCCGCCTCGCTCGGCCACTACGGTTTCGATGCCCTCGCCCTGCACGGCGACATGGAGCAGCGCGACCGCGCCGAAACCCTCCTGCGTTTCGCCAACCGCAGCTGCAACGTGCTGGTGGCCAGCGACGTCGCCGCGCGCGGCCTGGACATCGACGACCTGTCGGCGGTGGTGAACTACGACGTGCCCTCGGACCCGGACACCTACATGCACCGCATCGGCCGCACCGGGCGCGCCGGCCGCGAGGGCCTCGCGCTGACGCTGTGCACGCCGCAGGAGCTGCGGCGGATGGAAGCGATTGAGGAGCACCAGTCCCGCCCCCTGCCGCGCGAGCGCGCGCAGCCGGTGGCCGGCAAGCCCAAGGGCGTGCCGCAGGCGGCGATGGCGACCCTGCGCATCGATGCCGGCAAGTCCGACAGGCTGCGCCCGGGCGACATCCTCGGCGCACTCACCGGCGATGCCGGCCTGCCCGCGAAAGCGATCGGAAAAATCGTCGTGCAGGCCACGCGCTCCTACGTGGCCATCGCCCGGGCCCAAGCGCCGCAGGCTCTGGCGCGTCTGCGCGACGGCAAAATCAAAGGCCGCAGGTTCAGGGTCGCGGCGCTGTAGCAATACCCGGCCCCCGGTTTGCGGAACACACCGCAAAAGCGCGTACATGCCTCCCACCTGATCCAGGTCACGGCCACATCTGCCGCCGCGTGCGAGCATCCCGGGATGCAACTCACGCACTCCGAAGGAGATTCCATGAAACCGAAGCAGATTCCCCTCGTGCTCGCACTGGGCCTGGCACTCGGCACGCTCGCCGCCGGCTGCGCGCAGGAAGCTCCGGCTCCCGCTGATCAGGACACCGCCGCTTCCGCCCAGGTGACAGCGGCTGGCAGCGAAGTCCACCCGATTGGGGATCATGATTCCCACGCAGCGCACGATGACCACGATGTTTCCCACGCGGCGGGGGTGGACTTCCCGGTGCCTGACAACCACACGCCTTGGCAGCCGGATGCGCCGCTGATCGAAGGCATGTCACAGGTGCGCGCGGCCGTCGACAGTCTTGCCGGCGCTCCGGACGCCGCCACCGTGCAGTCACAGGCTGGCCAGGTCGACTCCGCGATCGACTACATGTTTGAAAACTGCAGCCTGCCCACCGAGCCCGACGTGGCTCTGCACGCGATACTGGCCCGCCTGATGGCCGGCAGCCAGGCGCTGCAGGCCGACCCCTCGGACACCGCTCCCGTCCAGGACATGCAGGGTGCCGTATCCAACTACGAGGCCCTGTTCGACGATCCTACCGCCGGCTGACCCCCGGCGGTAGGAGCGCGCCATGCGCGGCTTTCAGAGCATCGGCAGCTTGAGCCCCTGTTCCTTCGCGCACTGCTGCGCGATCTCATAGCCGGCGTCGGCATGGCGCATCACGCCGGTGCCCGGGTCGTTCCACAGCACCCGTTCGAGACGGCGATCAGCCGCTTCAGTGCCATCGCACACGATCACCACGCCGCTGTGCTGGCTGTAGCCCATGCCCACGCCGCCGCCATGGTGCAGGCTGACCCAGGTGGCGCCGCCGGCCACGTTGAGCATGGCGTTGAGCAGCGGCCAGTCGCTGACCGCATCGCTGCCGTCGAGCATCGATTCGGTTTCGCGGTTGGGACTGGCCACGCTGCCCGAATCCAGATGATCGCGGCCGATCACCACCGGCGCCTTCAGCTCGCCGTTGCGGACCATTTCGTTAAACGCCAGGCCCAGACGGTGGCGCTGGCCCAGCCCCACCCAGCAGATTCGCGCCGGCAGACCCTGGAAGGCGATGCGCTCGCGAGCCATATCCAGCCAGGTGTGCAGGTGCGGATCATCCGGGATCAGTTCCTTCACCTTGGCATCGGTTTTGTAGATGTCCTCGGGATCACCGCTCAGCGCCACCCAGCGGAACGGGCCGATGCCGCGACAGAACAGCGGCCGCACGTAGGCCGGCACAAAGCCCGGGAAATCAAATGCCTTCGCACAGCCCTCGTCGAAGGCCATCTGGCGGATGTTGTTGCCGTAATCAACGGTGGGAATGCCCTGGGAGTGGAAGGCCAGCATGGCCTCCACGTGCACCCGCATCGACTTCATCGCCTCGTCGCGGACCATGACCGGGTCCGACTTCTGCCGCGCCAGCCACTGCTCCACCGTCCAGCCGATGGGCAGGTAGCCGTGCACCGGATCATGGGCGCTGGTCTGGTCGGTGACGCAGTCCGGGCGCACGCCGCGCTTGACCAGCTCGGGCAGGATGTCGGCGGCGTTGCCGAGCAGGGCGATGGACTTCGCTTCGCCAGCTGACGTGTATTTTTCGATCCGCGCCAGCGCGTCGTCCAGATCAGTGGCCTGCTCATCCACGTAGCGCGTGCGCAGGCGGAAATCGATGCAGCTCTGCCGGCACTCGATGGTCAGCGACGAGGCACCGGCCAGGCTGGCCGCCAGCGGCTGTGCGCCCCCCATGCCGCCGAGGCCGGCGGTCAGGATCCACTTGCCCTTCAGGCTGCCACCGAAATGCTGGCGGCCCATTTCCACGAAGGTCTCATAAGTGCCCTGCACGATCCCCTGCGAGCCGATGTAGATCCATGAGCCCGCCGTCATCTGGCCATACATCATCAGGCCCTTGCGATCGAGCTCGTTGAAGTGCTCCCAGTTGGCCCAGGCCGGCACCAGGTTCGAATTGGCGATCAGCACCCGCGGTGCGTCGGGATGGGTGCGGAAGATGCCCACCGGCTTGCCGGACTGGACCAGCAGGGTCTCGTCATCTCCCAGCTGCCGCAGCGATTCAAGGATCGCGTCGTAGCTCTTCCAGTCCCGCGCGGCCCGGCCGATGCCGCCATACACCACCAGTTCCTGCGGCCGCTCGGCCACCTCCGGGTCCAGGTTGTTCTGGATCATCCGGTATGCCGCCTCGGTCAGCCAGGAGCGGCAGGACAGCTCGCTTCCACGCGGTGCGCGGATGGTGCGGGAAGGATCAAGGCGGGGATCGGACTGGGAGTCGGGCATGGAAGGCTCCGTAATGCTGGCGGGTCGATGCCCACGCGCTGGCGGGCGCGGCGATTATCGCACCCGGCAAATGCAAGCGCCCGGCAGTGCCGGGCGCCGGAGCAACTGTGGACGGTGGGCAATCAGCGAATGGCCGGGTCCAGGCGTCGCAGCGCATCCATCAGATCCGTGGAGCCGGTTCTTTCAATGTCTTCGCGCGTATAGACACGACCGCCAGAGGCGACGCATTCCTTGCGCTCGGCCTGCGAACGCGCGTTGCGGTTGGCAATGATGCGCGAACCGGTCTGCTGGATACAGAAGCGATCGGAGGTCCGGTCGCGCTCCGTCCGATCGTCCCTGGACTCTTCGCGGCCCTGCTCCTCAGGCTCGACTTCCTGGGCGAGAGCGCCGGACCCGGCACCGGCCAACGCAAGGACTGCGGACGCAGCCATGGTGGTGAGCAGCTTGTTCATGGAGTACCTCACAGGCGTCACGGTGGGATACGGCGAGAATACGCCCGGCGCCCAAAGACGGCGTAGAGGTGGCGTCATTCATGCGCCGGTGTTCATCGCCGCGTCAGGCACCAGCCGCAGTCATCTTTGCCGCTTATCATTCCAACCCATGAACATTTTCCTTCCACACCGCACCCTCGCGTTGCTGCTGACGCTGCTGCTCGCCGCCTGTGCTTCAGCCCCCTCCACCGCACCACACAGTCGTGCGCAAACCAGCCCCTACACCCTGCTGCTGATCTCGCTGGACGGCGTGCATCCCGATGCGCTGACCCGAGGCGACACTCCCCACCTGTCCCGCCTGGCCGAGACCGGCGTACAGGCGGAGTGGATGACCCCTTCATACCCCACGCTGACGTTCCCCAATCACTACACCCTCGTAACCGGCCTGCGGCCCGACCGCCACGGCATCGTGCACAACTCCATGTCCAGTCCGGAACTCGGCCGTTTCATGCTCAGCAACCGCGAGGCCGTTGGGGACGCCCGCTGGTGGAATGACGGCGAGCCGCTGTGGGTCACTGCCGAGAATGCCGGCCTGGTGACCGCCACCATGTTCTGGCCCGGCAGCGAAGCCGCGGTCCGCGGTGTGCGCCCCACCCACTGGAATTTGTTTGATGCGGAGCTGTCCAAGGCTGATCGCGTGGGTACGGTGCTGGAGTGGCTGAACGCACCGGCAGACAGCCGGCCTCGCCTGGCCACGCTGTACTTCGAGCACCCCGACAGCGCCGCGCACGCCAATGGTCCTGCCTCCGACGAGATGCGCGAAGCCATGCGCGCGGTGGACGCGCAGATCGGCAGGCTGGTGGAAGGCGTCCGCGCCGCCGGGCTGGAGGACAGCGTGGACCTGGTGATCGTCTCCGACCACGGCATGGCCGAAGTGCCGGAAGGCAACGTGGTGGCCTTCGAGGACATGGTGGATCCGGAGGACGTGGAACCGGTCAGCTTCGGCCAGGTGGTCGGCTTCCAGCCCAACCCCGGCCGTGAGACTGCGGCCGCTTCGGCCCTGCTTGGCACACACGAACATTACGACTGCTGGCGCAAGGAAGAGCTGCCATCGCACTGGCACTACGGCAGCCACAGCCGCATCCCCGCCATCATCTGCCAGATGCACGAAGGCTGGGATGCCCTGCCCGCCCGGTTCATCGAACGGCGTCCGCCTGGCACCCGTGGCTCGCACGGCTATGACCCCACCCTGCCTTCGATGCGGGCGATCTTCATCGCCAACGGGCCTTCATTCGCCAGCGGCAAGCGCATTCCCGCGATCGACAACGTGGATGTCTACCCGCTGCTTGCCCGCCTGATCGGGGTGCAGCCGAGGAACCATGACGGCGATCCCGCGGCCTTGCTGCCGGCCCTGCGCCAAGCTGAGCCATCGGCGGCCGCCCCGGTCACACGATAGGAGCCCACCCGCTTTCGCACCTCCCCGGCCGGAAATCGCGTGACCCCGGGGCCGCATCATTGATGTCCGAAAGCGGCCAGTCCGCGTAGCGGGCGGGTGCTAGTCTGCCTCCATGGCGACTCCATCCGCCCTTCCCCCGACGCAGGTGTGCGAACGCGCCCGCCTCAGCCGCGATGCGCGTTTCGACGGTCTGTTCTTCACTGCGGTCGGCAGCACCGGCATCTACTGCCGGCCGGTGTGCCCGGCACCGGTGCCCAAAGCGACCAACGTGACCTACTACCCGAGCGCCGCCGCCGCCGAGGCCGCCGGGTTTCGGCCATGCCTGCGCTGCCGTCCGGAGCTGTCTCCGGGCCAGGGCACCTGGCGTCGCGGTGACGAGGTGGTAGCCCGGGCGCTGAAGCTGATCGACCAGGGACTGCTGGCAGAGCAGCCGGTGGCGACCCTGGCCGAGCGCGTGCACGTGGGCGAGCGGCAGCTGCGGCGCCTGTTCGTGCAGCGGCTGGGCGCACCGCCGACCGGCGTGCATGCCACGCGCAGGCTGCTGTTCGCCAAGCAGCTGCTGACCGAAACCGCGTTGCCGGTGACCGAGGTTGCCCTCGCAGCCGGGTTCGGCAGCCTGCGCCGCTTCAACGACACCTTCCGCGCGGCGTACGGCATGGCGCCGCGGGCTCTGCGCAAACAAAACAAGGCCGTGGATGTTGGTGGCGATACGCTGACACTGCACCTGGGCTACCGGCCGCCCTTTGATTTCGCAGCGATGCTGGGACTCCTCCGCGCGCGGGCGCTGCCGGGGGTCGAAATCGTCGATGGTGACGGTTACACGCGCGCATTCGGCCCGCCGGAAGCTCCCGGTTGGCTGCGGGTAGGTCCATGGACAGGCACGCGCCGCGGCCGGGAGCATGGATTGCGGCTGGATCTGCACGGCTGCCAGCCAGCCGCGCTGCTGGACACAGTGAACCACCTGCGACGGATGTTCGATCTGGATGCCGATCCCGGTGCCATCGCCTCGGTGCTGGGGCCGGATTCAACGTTGGGGCCGCTGCTCCGCGAACGCCCCGGGTTACGCATTCCCGGCGGCTGGGACGGGTTCGAGATCGCGGTGCGTGCAGTCATCGGCCAACAGGTCAGCGTGGCCGCCGCACGTACCATGACCACGCGACTGGCGCAGCGCTTTGGCGCGCCGCTGCCGGCAACATTCGCCGCGCAGGGTTTGGAACGGCTGTTCCCCACGCCCGCAGTCCTGGCAGAGGCCGACCTGTCCGGAATCGGACTGACTGCCGGCCGCGCACGCACGCTGCGCGCGATGGCCCGGGCACTGATCGACGGACAGGTGGATTTCCGGCCGGAGGCCACGCTGGACGATTTCGTTTCCCGCTGGACCGCGCTGCCCGGCATCGGGCCGTGGACCGCGCACTACATCGCGCTGCGTGCGCTTGGCCACCCTGACGCGTTCCCCGCTGAGGACCTGGTACTGCAGAAGGCCATGGCGGGCGGCGTCACTCCAACTCGGACTGGCAGCACTGGCCCAATGGCCAGTGCCCGGGCGCTGCGCAGTCACGCGGAGACCTGGCGCCCATGGCGCGCATATGCCGCCATCCACCTGTGGACCGAAGCGGCCGCGCACAAAAGCGCGGAACTCCACGCCGCATGAGCCCGGGCCCACGCGCCCAGGAGGAACTTGACCATGACCATCCACTACACCCGCATCGAAAGCCCCATCGGCCCTCTGCTGCTGGCCGCATCGGACGCCGGCATGCACACCATCGAATTCCGCGATGCCAGGCACCCGGTGAAACGGGACGCCAGCTGGCACGAAGGCGACCATCCGTTGCTGCAGCGCGCGCAACAGCAGCTGCGGGAATACTTTGCCGGAGCGCGGCGCAGTTTCGACCTGCCATTGGCACCACAGGGCACGCCGTTCCAGCGCAAGGTGTGGCAGACGCTGGAAACGATCGGCTACGGCGAAACCCTCAGTTACGGCCAGCTGGCCGCCCGCCTCGGCAGCCCATCGGCCTCGCGTGCGGTAGGCGCCGCCAACGGCCGCAATCCCCTGCCGATCGTGGTGCCCTGCCACCGCGTGATCGGCGCAAGCGGCGCGCTCATCGGATTCGGGGGCGGCCTGCCCACCAAGCAGTTCCTGCTGGAACTCGAGGGCGTCCTCCCCCGCCAGCTGGCCGTAACCGCGCCTACGCCTGGGTGAGATGCGCCGCGATCGCGCGGCGGAACGGCGCAACCCGGTTGGCCACCCGCAGGGTGGCACTGCGCAACAGCCGGGCAACCGGCCGCTCATCGTTGTACAGCCGCAGGACCGTGCGGGTGGCGGCGTAGATCGGGAACGCCGCTGCGTGATGGCGGCGCTGGTAACGCGCCAGCACCGCATCGGAGCCGATATCCGTCCCAGCCCGGTGGGCTGCCAGCACAGCCTCTGCCAGCCGCGCCTGGCCCTGCAGCCCCAGGTTGAACCCATGTGCGGTCACCGGGTGCATGCCTACTGCGGCATCGCCGATCAGCGCCGCACGCCGGGCAACGAAACTGTCGGCATAGACCGACACCAGCGGGTAGACATGGCGGGTGCCGGTCATGGTGACTTCGCCCAGGCGGTCACGCATGCGCCGCTGCAGGTCGGCCGCCAGCTCCGCATCGTCCATGACCTGGACCGCATCCATCCGCGCCGGGCTGAGCGTCAACACGGCGGAGGAAACGTTTCCGTTCAGCGGCAGCAGGGCCAGCGTGTGGCCGTAATCGAACCACTCCCAGGCCACGTGGTGGTGCGGCCGGGTATGCCTGAACCGGCACACCATCATCCGCACCCCGTGATCGCGGGACCGGGCGCCGACCCCCAGCATCCGCCGCAACTGAGAGAACCGGCTGTCGGCCGCCACCAGCAATCGCGCGCGGATCATGCGGCCGTCCTCAAGGGTCACGGCAACGCCATTGTCGGCCTCGGCAACCGCCTGCACGCCGCAGCCGGCCACCAGTTCCACATCTCCCTGCGCGCTGACCGCCTGGTAGGCGATCCGCCGGATCACGTGGTTGGGCACCAGCCAGCCCAGTCGCTCGCTGCGACCGTCGCTGGCGCTGATCCGCAGCGCGTGAGCGGAATCCCCGTTGCTGATCCTGGCATCGCGCAGATCGGAGATATCGGCCGGATCAAACGCCGGCCACAGGCCCAGCCCTTCCAGGATCCGTCGCGACGCATGGGTGAGTGCGATTTCACGGCCGTCGAAGGCCGGGGCGGCAATCGCCTCCAGCGGCTGCTTTTCCACCACCGCCACCGACAGGCCGCTGCCCCGCAGCGAGCGGGCGAAACACAGTCCCGCCGGTCCCGCACCCACCACCACCACGTCGAACTTCATGCCTGCAACTCCTGATCCGGATCCGGCCAGCGTGGCCGCCCAAGGCGGTCGGCGCCTTGATCCAGGTCATTTTCCCTGATCCGCCATCCGGATGCCCCCGTCGCCGGTCAACCGTTCATCGAGGCGACCGGGATACCACAGCGACGCTACTGCTTCTGTCCGCTGAGCACGTGGCCGCCCTGATGCAGGTCCAGCTTCACAACCTCTCCCGATGCGTTCCGCGAAAACCGGATCTCGATGTCGTATGCCGTGGCCCCGAACACGTCATCGTCGACCGCATCCAGCGGGAACTCGCCCTGCCCCGTCGCCTGTGCGTGGAGCACACCTTCATGCTCGCGCACCATCAGGTCAAAGCCCGGCATCAGCGCATAAGTCCCGGCGTAGTCGCGCAGCTGCTCCGGTGAAAGCGAGGGCGCCACGGCCGGCCGCTCCACCGGGCGTCGCGGCTGGCTCAACGGAATGCTCTCGTCCAGAAGATGGCCGGCCACATCGTTCACGCCGCCCATGGCGGCGAGCCCGGTGTCGGCCAGCACCACCACCGCCCGGTCACGCTCAAGGTCGAAAGCCACCATCGAGGAGAACCCGCCGGTCCCACCATCATGCGCGTGGACCAGCCGCTCGCCGATGGGCATCAGCAGCCAGTTCATCGCCATGGCCTGGTCGGCCCCGGTTTCGATCGGCTGCTGGGCCAGCCGGATCGCTTCGCCAAGCGACCCCGGCGCGCCGCCGAGCTGGGCGCGGGCGTAGCGCACCATGTCATCCAGCGTGGCGCGAACGCCGCCGACGCCGGCCAGCTCGGCCGCGAACGTCCACAGCGGGGTTTCCTGACCGTTGGGCATGTGTCCGGCGGCAACCTGCAGACCTTCCGGGCGGTCGGCCACGTAGGCGTGCTGCATGCGCAGCGGCGTAAACAGCTTGTCGTCCAGCAGCTGTTCGAAATCCATTCCCGCCGTACGGGACAGCACCAGCGAGAGCAGCATCGTGCCGAAATTGGAGTACTCGAACGTTTCGCCCGGGGCCTGCTCCAGGATCACGTCCTGCAGCGAGGCCAGCAGGGCTTCGGGCTCGAAGCTGGCGTAGGGATCACCCGGATCGGTGAACTCCAGCCGGGAAGGAAGCCGCGGCAGCCCCGAGGTGTGGGTGACCACCTGCCGGAGCAGGATCTTCTGGCCTTCGTACTCGGGCACGACCGTGCCGTCAGGCAGGTGGTCGGCCAGCGGATCATCAAGCGAGGCCCCGCCGCTCAGCACCAGATCCGCCAACAGGATGCCGGCCATGGACTTGGTGACCGAACCGATCTCGAAGGCCACGTCCGGACCGATCCGCCCGGCATCGGCCGGGTCGGCGCAGCGCCATGCACGGGCAACGCGGTCGCCTTCGATCACCGCAGCGGCAATACAGGCGCCGCTGCTGTCTCCCAGCACGCGCCTGTCGAGGATGTCGCCCAGTGCTGCGTCGTCCGTGGCACTCACGGCTCCGGAAACTGCGATCAGGGTACCGGCAAGCAGGCCGGTAAACAGGCGGCTGGAACGGAACATCGGCTTCTCCCAATGATTGTGATTCATGGCTCTCCCTCCTCGGATACTGCATCAATCTGGCGCTGCAGGCGTTCGGCGTGGGCGCGGAACTGCAGCCTCGCCGTGCGTCGGTTGACCCAGCCAATGGCGACATAGAGCACCAGCACCCCGGGCAGGTACACCAGCGCGAAGGTGGACAGGCCGCGCGTGGCCAGCGTCAGTCCCACCAGACCCACCAGCGGTGGGCCGAGGTACCACAACCACACCTGTTCCAGCATGCGCGCCTGGGCCAACGCCGCGTCACGCTGGCGCGCCAGGTTTTCCATCAGCGGCAGGTGCGGTTCCGGCTCCGGCACCTGGCGCCGTGTGCGCCGCAGCCACAGCGGCATCAGCACCGCCCACGTCACCAGCAGCAGGGCGAATCCAGCTCCCACCCACTTCCCGCCCACGGCCAGGCCCACCGCCGTGACCGTAAACCACAGTGCCACCAGCACCGCAGCGACAGTCTCGACCCGGTCGCGCCACTTCACCCGGCGGCGCAGCTTTTCATCCTGCCGGCGCAGCTTGACGATGGAGACGTCGGGCACCGCCGGCGCATCTTCGCTCCACTGCTGCTTCATCCTGTCCCAGTCCATATTCATTCCTCCACGAAGCGCTCGAAGGCCTGGCGCAGGCGCGTCATACGCACGGCCACGGCGTTGGGGGTGAGTCCCAGCACTTCGGCCACCTGCTCGCGCGGCAGCCCTTCCAGATCCAGCAGCAGCAGGCTGCGCGGGACCGGATCGAGCGTGGCAAGGAAGGCGTCCAGCACGTCCAGCGGATCAAGCGGATGACCGGTGTCGCCGCGCTCGGGCACCTGGTCCAGCGACACGTGTTCGCGCCGCGGCTTGCGTATGCGGCTGAGCGCGGTATTCAGCGCCACCCGGTACACCCAGGTGGAGCGCTGCGCGCGGCCGTCGAAGCTGTCAAAGCTGCGCCACAGCTGCAGGTGCATGTCCTGAAGCAGGTCGTGCCATTCATCCGGACCGGCGTAGCGCCGTGCCAGGCGCGCCAGCGCGGGCTGGTTTTCCTCCAGCATGGCGGTGAACGCCGCTTGGGTATCCATCTGGTGCATCAATTCCTTTTCGTGGGACTCATGAAGATTGGTCGCGGCGAGGCGCGGAAATTTTCATGGTCCTGGGAAAAAGGTTTTATCCGGGTGCGGAGAGGTGGGGGAGGAAGGACTTTTTCTTCGCTTCGTGTCGCTGGTGGCGGAAGGGCCCCGCCGCGGCCGGGAGGCCTTCGCTGCTCATGTCCCCCGGCCTCCGCCTGACGGCGGAGGCCTCCTCCTTTACTTCGCTGCGAAGGCCTCCCGGCCACGGCGGGGCTCGGCTTGCGGGTCGCTATGGGCTCCGTCGCGAGAATGTCATGCCGGAAACGACGCGCCGTGTCAGGATCAGGAAAGCTCGCCGATTGCCCCGCGATACCGCGCGGCGGTGGCGTCGCGATCACGATGCCGGCCGCCGCTGACCAGTGTGGTTCCGCCAATGCACACGGTCTCCACCAGGGGCCGGTTGCCGCTGAATACCCAGCGGTCCGCTACGTCGCTGGCGGTTGCGCCCACGAGCTCCGGGGCCTGGGCATCAAGTTCGATCCAGTCATCCAACGGTCCGAAGCCGGTCACGTGTGCAGCGCCCTCCAGCGCGCCGTGCAGCAGGTTTTCGCCCACGCTCTCCGAATGGCCGACCGCAATGTTGCGGCGCCGGGCGACCAGCCGCTGGCCGTACTCCAGCCAGCGCAGCTCCTCCACTGGCGAGACCGAGATGTGGGAGTCGGAACCGATCCCCCAGCGACCGCCGGCGTCGAGATAGGCACGCAGCGGGAACAGTCCGTCACCGAGGTTCGCTTCGGTGGTGGGACACAGCACCACGGTGGCGCCGCTGGCGGCGATGCGGCGGGTCTCGTCCGGCGTCAGGTGGGTGGCATGCACCAGCGCCCAGCGCGCGTCCACGTCGAAGTGGTCACAGAGCCATTCCACAGGGCGCGCACCGCGCAAGGCCACGCTGTCCTCCACCTCGGCAGTCTGTTCCGCGATGTGGATGTGCACCGGCATGTCCGGCGGCAGCGCCGCGAGCGTACGGCGCATGGCCTCTTCGGGCACCGCGCGCAGGCTGTGGAAACAGGCGCCGACCTTCAGCTGCGCACCCTCAAGCTCCTGCAGGCGGTCCAGCAGGCTCAGGTAGGCGTCCACATCGTGACCAAAGCGCGCCTGCCGTTCGGTCAGCGGCCGGCCATCGAATCCGCCGGTCATGTACAGCACCGGCAGCAGGGTCATGCGGATGCCGGCTTCCCGTGCCGCCTCCACCAGCGCCAGTGACATCTCCGCCGCATCGGCGTAAGGCCGGCCGTCGGGCTGGTGGTGCACGTACTGGAACTCGCACACGGATCCGTAGCCGGCTTCCAGCATCTCCACGTACAGCTGCGCGGCCACCGCGCGCATGGTGTCGGGCGTCATCCGCCCGGCGAAGCGGTACATGGTCTCGCGCCAGGTCCAGAACGAATCGGCCGGGTCGGTGCGGCGCTCAGCCATGCCGGCCATGGCGCGCTGGAACGCATGCGAATGCAGGTTGGGAATGGCGGGCAGGCGCCAGCCGGTGGCGGCTCGGGTCACGGGATTGTCCATGGCCGCATTGTGGCCCGGACGGTGGTCCTGCGCAGCCGCGCCTTGCACAGATCCCTACGTGGCGCTCCCGTAGAATCAGGCGCATGAGCGAATCCGAACGTACTCCCTGGGACGGACTGGTCCTCGGCGCCACGCTGGCCACGCTGGACGGTGACAGCGGCTATGGCCTGGTGGAAGATGGCGCGCTGGGCTGGCGCAATGGCGTGATCGTCCATGCCGGGCCGCGCACTGCACTGCCGGCCGACCCCAACACCCTGTCAGGCAACGTGATCGATCTTGGCGGTGGCCTGATCACCCCGGGGCTGGTTGATTGCCACACCCATCTGGTGTTTGCCGGCAACCGCGCCGGCGAGTTCGAGCAGCGCCTGCAGGGCGCCAGCTACGAGGAGATCGCTTGTGCCGGCGGCGGCATCGTGTCCTCGGTGCGCGCCGTGCGGGCGGCCAGCGAGGACCAGCTGCTGGCCGAATCGCTGCCGCGCGCGCAGGCGCTGGTGGCCGATGGCGTGACCACCCTGGAGATCAAGTCGGGCTACGGCCTGGATTTCGACAGCGAGCGGCGCATGCTGCGAACGGCCAGGCGCATCGGCACCGAGCTGGGCGTGGAAGTGCGCACCACCTATCTGGCCGCGCACGCCCTGCCCCCCGAATTCTCCGATCGCGCCGACGACTACATCAGTGCCGTCATCGACTGGCTGCCGCGCCTGCATGAAGAAGGGCTGGTGGACGCGGTGGATGCGTTCGCCGAAAGCATCGGTTTCAGCATTGAACAGACCCGGCGCGTCTTTGACGCCGCCCGGGCGCTTGGCCTGCCGGTGAAGCTGCACGCCGACCAGCTCAGCGATGGCGGCGGTGCCGGACTGGTGGCCGGGTTCGACGGCCTGTCGGCAGACCACGTGGAATACACCTCGGCGGCCGGCGTGGAAGCAATGGCGCGGGCCGGCACCGTGGCCGTGCTGCTGCCCGGCGCCTTCCACGTGCTGCGCGAAACCCGGCTGCCGCCGCTGGATGAGTTCCGCGCCCATGGCGTGCCAATGGCGGTCGCCACCGACTGCAACCCCGGCACCGCGCCCCTGCTCTCCCTGCGCCAGGGCATGCAGCTGGCCTGCACCCTGTTCCGGCTGACCCCGGAAGAGGCGCTGCGCGGGGCCACGGTCAATGCGGCGCGGGCGCTGGGCATGGATGACCGCGGCGTGCTGCGCCCGGGCATGCGTGCGGACTTCGTGCACTGGAACGTGGGCCAGCCGGCAGAGCTGTGCTACTGGCTGGGCGGCCAGCTTGCCGCTGGCGTGCACGCCAGCGGACACCGGGTCGCATAGGTGCCCCGTTGCAGGAGCGCGCATGGCGCGCTCCTGCGGGAATGACGTATCTTCCTGAGCGGTCAACCATTCCCATTTCCAGGAAACGATATGCCCTACCGCTCCCTGCTTGCCGCCGCGATCATCATGATTGCCGCTTCACCTGTCGCCGCGCAGGATGCGCCCGAAGCCGCACGCCGGCTCGCACAGGACGCGATCATTGTTGACACCCACATCGACGCGCCCGGGCTGCTGCTCAGCCGCTGGGCCGATCTGGGCGTGGACGCCCCGGATCGCGAGTTCGATTACCCGCGCGCACGCGCCGGCGGCCTGGACGTGGGCTTCATGGCGATCTACACCTCCCACGGGCGTGACGAGGCCGGTACCGCGCGCCAGCACGCCCACAACCAGATCGATGCGGTGGAGGCCCTGGCCGGCCGGCACCCGGACAAGTTCGCCATCCTCACCTCCCCCGGTGATGTGGACACGCTGCGCGAAGGTGGCCGCGTGCTGCTGGCCATGGGCATGGAGAACGCCGGGCCGCTGGGCGACGACGTCTCCCAGGTGGAGGCTTTCTTCGACCGCGGCGTGCGCTATATCGGCCTGACCCACAGCGGCAACAACCGCATTGGTGATTCGTCCTACACCCTCGAGCGCAAGTGGAACGGGCTGAGCCCGTTCGGCCGCGAAGTGGTGGCCGAGATGAACCGCCTGGGCATGATCGTTGACGTCTCGCACGTGTCCGACGAGACCGCCCGCGACGTGATCGAGGCCAGCACCGCCCCGGTGATCGCCAGCCACTCCGGCTTCCGCCACTTCACGCCCGGCTTCGAACGCAACCTGGATGACGAACTGGCCAAGGCGATCGCTGAAACCGGCGGGGTCATCCAGATCCCGTTCGGCACCATGTTCCTTGACGGGCAGGCAGCCGCCGATATTCAGGCCTACTTCGTTGCCGCCGACGAGTTCGAGCGCCGCAACGCCGAGCTGCGGGCCGCCGGCGACCCCACCGAGGACCGCAGCGCGTTCGAGCGCACCTGGGAAGAAGCCCACCCGGTGCCGGAGATCACCATCGATCCGGTGCTGGACCAGATCGACCACGGCGTGAATCTGGTCGGCATCGACCACATCGGCCTGGGCTCGGACTTCGACGGCGTGGGTGGCGATCTGCCAGAAAACCTGCGCACCGTCGCCGACTTCCCGCACCTGGTTGCCGGCCTGCAGCAGCGCGGCTACAGCGACGACGACATCCGCAAGATCCTGGGCGGAAACATGCTGCGGGCCTGGACAGCGATCGAGGCCGCCGCCCGGCGCTGATCGCTGCAGGGTGTGGCCGAAATGCATCGGCGCCTGCAAGCAGGCGCCGATGCCGTGGTTGCCCGACCTACTGGGCTGAGCCGCCAGGTGCCAGGCGATGGACCACTTCGCCGGCATCGTCGAGGAACTCGATCGAAGCCTCTCCCTCCGGTGCCACCTTCAGGACCATGCGCGGATTGCCATCGGCATCGTTGAGCAGCAGGGTCGCGTCACCACCGCCGTTGCGGCCGACGAACAGGCGGTTGGCACCGTAGTAACTTTCCGCATGGCGCTGGCGCATCAACTCCTTGCGTTCATCGGTCGGCATCGCTTCAAGGCGCGTGCTTTCCTGCAGGTCGTCGACGATCGAGCGGTCCGGGCGATCCGACACCTGCATCCCGGCCAGCTGCCGGCCGCGACTGTCCAGACCCATGATCTGGACGATCTGGTCCTGTTCGTAACGGTCGAAGGTCAGGCTGCCTCCGGACGACACGTTGCCTTCCTCATCACGGGCGCCGGCAAAGATCAGTCCCCCGACCTCGCTGCCCTCGTCGTTGTAGAACAGCATGCCTGCCTGCGGCCGCGGGTGCGGATACTCCTCGCCGCGGATGATCGCCCCGGGAAAATGCGCTGAACTGGACAGCACATAGCGCAGGGTTCCATCGGGCTCGCGCAGGTTGAGCCGCTGCACGTCGATCTCCTGGAACGACGCCTTGCCCGTAGAGGCGGCCCCGGTCAGCACCACCGTGCACAGGACCGCGGTCAGCAGGCCGGAATAGATCACGAGAAAACGGTTTCCATTGATTTTCACGTCTTTGCTCCCTTTTGGTTGCCATCGCAGATTCCGCCAGCGGTCGGAGCCGTGCAATAGGGCAGAGGTCAGCGGGGAAAATGGCACCCTGGCGGGGCTCTGGAAACCAAAAAGCCCGCTGCGAAGCGGGCTTTTTCGATCGTCGCAGGGACGATTATTCCTTTACAACGGTCTTCTTCGACACGACCTTCTTGGTCGGCTTGACCACGCGCTTGCCCGCGGCGGACGCGGATTCGGCCACGGCTGCGGCCTGCTTGACGCGGTGCGGACGGGTGTTGCCGTAGCTGGAGTTGTAGCGTTTGCCCTTGAGGGTCTTGCGATCGCCCTTGCCCATTGAGTGCTCCTGAATATGCAGATGAGGCCAGCACGCCGGGTTTCCGGCGCGTAACCCGCAAATGCTAGCATGCGGCGGCCCCGCAATCAGCCTGGACGGGCGTGGGTGAGCCGCAGGTTCAGCAAATGTGCCGCCGCCAGCAGCAGCCCCCCGGTCACCATGATTCCCACGTGGGCCGGGCCATGGTCATGCAGCCAGGTGAACGAGCCCACCCACACCAGCGCCAGCCCCGGCACCAGCAGGGCCCAGGCCCGGAAGGCGCGGTGGCGGCGGTAGCCCATCGTCATCGTGGTCAGCCCAAGCGCGGTGGCGAACACCACGAAGGCCTGGTCGAAGTCGATCCAGCCGCCCACGTTCAGCCCCAGCGCCGGCAGTACCGCAAGTGCCAGCGGCAGCAGCGCGCAGTGTATGGCGCACAGGAACGACGCCGCGAGCCCAACGCGATCGGCCTTGCGCAAATTGGAATCGGTGACGCCCATGACTTTCGGCCGCTGATGCCCAGTGATGAAATATTATAACATTAGGTTCCCCCACGATACCCATTTTTGGAATGTCACCCAAACGCCTCCCCGCCCCCCGCATTGCCCTGCTCGCCGCCGCCCTCGCCACCCCCCTGGCCGCCTGGGCGCAGGATCCCCGCCATTCCGAGCCTGCCGACCTGGACGCCGTGATCGTGCGCGCCAGCCCGCTGGCCAAATCGGCCGAAGACCTGACCCAGCCAATCGAAGTATTGGCCGGCGAGCGCCTGGACGAAATGAAGGCCTCCTCGCTGGGCGAAACCGTCAACCGCCTGCCCGGCATCCAGTCGTCCTATCACGGGCCCGGCGTGGGTCGCCCGATCATCCGCGGCATGGACGGCGCCCGGGTGCAGGTGCTCAGTGACGGCCTCGCATCTGGAGACGTGTCCACGGTGAGCGTCGACCATGCGGTCAGCATCGAGCCGTTCATGGCCAACCAGATCGAGGTGCTCAAGGGCCCCGCCACCCTGCTTTACGGCAGCGGCGCGATCGGTGGCGCGGTCAACGTCATCGACGGCCGGATTCCGGAACATGCCACCTTCGAACCGCTGGAAGGCCGCGCCGAACTGCGCGCAGGAAGCGTGGCCGACGAACGCAGCGGCATGATGCGGCTGGACGGCACCTCGGCTTCGGGCAACCTGGTATTCCACTTCGACGCCCTGCATCGCGAAACCGGCGATTACCGCATCCCGGGCTACGCCGAACTCGAGCCCGACGAGGAGGACGCCGCACACGGCCGCCTGCCCGACAGCTTCCTCAGGACCGACAGCGCTGCGCTGGGCATGTCCTGGGTGGGCGACCGCGGCTTCCTGGGCGTTGGCCACAGCCTGTTCAACTCGCGCTACGGCGTGCCTGGCCACGTGCACCCGGAGCACGATGATCACGGTCACGGCGGCCACGACCACGGCCACGGCCACGACGATCACGAAGACCCCGGCGTGCACATCGTGATGGACCAGCGCCGCAGCGAACTGCGCGGTGGACTGGACGATCTGGACGGCTTTGAAAGCCTGCGCGTCAAGATCGCCCACAACGTCTATACCCACACCGAGTACGAAGACAACATCGCAGGCACGATCTTCGACAACGAGTCAGTCGAAGGCCGGCTGGAGCTGGTGCACCGCCCCCTTGCCGGCTGGAACGGCGCCTTCGGCCTGCAGGCGTCGCGGCGCAAGTTCGAGGCGCTGGGTGCGGAAGCCTTCGTGCCCGATTCCCGCACCCGGGACGCAGGCGTGTTCTGGATCGGCGAGCGCAGTTTTGACGGGCTCGATGTCGAACTGGGTGCCCGCTACGACCAGAACCGGCTTGACCTGGTGTCCGGCCCCTCGCGCGATTTCGACGCCCTGAGTGCTTCGATCGCGGCGCGTTGGCATCTCACCGACCGGCTCCACCTCTCCTTCGGCCTGGACCGCGCCCAGCGCGCGCCCACGGCCGAAGAGCTGTATTCCAACGGCCTGCACGTGGCCACCCGCAGCCACGAGTTCGGCAACGCGGACCTGGACAAGGAAACCGCCAACCGCGCCGAACTCGGCATGCACTGGCACCACAACGGCCTGCTCATCAGCGGCTCGCTGTACCACGTGCGCTACGACGACTTCGTCTACCAGGCCGATACCGGCGTGATCGATGCTGGCGCGCCCGTGCGGGTGTGGAACCAGGCCGATACCCGGTTCACCGGCGGCGAGCTTGAAGTGGAGTGGACCTTCATCGACGACGAGCGCGGACAGTGGACCATGCGCTCGTTTGGCGACGTGGTCCGCGCGCGGCTGGACGGTTCCGGCACCCGCGAGGTGTCGTTCTCCATCCCCCACGGCAGTCACAGCCACGATTACACCGCGCAGATCGCCTTGGACGGCAACCTGCCGCGCATTGCACCAGCCCGCCTCGGTGCCGAGCTGCGCTGGCGTTCGCCGGGCAACGGATTGCGCGCCACCCTGGGCGCCGTGCGCTATGACTCGCAGGACCGGACCGCCGAGCACGAGGATCCCTCGGCCGGCTACACCATGGTCCACGCGGGCCTGACCTGGCACGTGGATACGGCCAGCGGCCGGGCCTGGGAAGTGTTCGTGGACGGCAACAACCTGCTGGATGAGGAGGCACGCCCGCACACCTCGTTCCTCAGTGACCTGGCGCCGCTTCCGGGTCGCAACGTCAACGCCGGCGTGCGCGTGTTTTTCTGATCACTGGCTGCGCTCCTACGCCGGGGCTTTGGCTACGCCGGGACTTTTTCGGCGCAGGCGGCGCAGAGGCCGTGGACCTCGAGGGTCTGGGCCAGCGGGGTGAAGCCCAGCGNGGCGCGCTCCTACGCCGGGGCTTTGGCTACGCCGGGACTTTTTCGGCGCAGGCGGCGCAGAGGCCGTGGACCTCGAGGGTCTGGGCCAGCGGGGTGAAGCCCAGCGCGCGGGCGCGGGACTCCAGCAACTCGACCACGCGCTCGTCCTCCAGCTCGACCGCCTCGTGGCACTGGTCGCAGATCAGGAACGGCACCGAGTGCGGGCGGCTGCTGGGATGGTGGCAGGCGACGAACGCGTTGATCGAGGCCAGCCGGTGGATGAACCCGTTGCCGAGCAGGAAATCCAGCGCCCGGTACACGGTGGGCGGCGCCGCGGCGCCCGGCCCGCCACCTTCACGCACCCGGTCCAGCAGGTCGTAGGCCTTGAGCGGGCGGTCGGCCTCTGCAATCAATCCCAGCACGTAGGCGCGGATCGGCGTCAGCCGCAGCCCACGCTCCTTGCACGCAGTCTTGACCGCCGCCACGAAGCCGGCGGCATCGTGGACGTGGTGTTTGGGATCGGTGCAGGCGTTGACCATGACTTGATGATGGTGGCGAACCACCGCCGTCTCAAGCTGCCGGAATCTTCGCGATCGCTGCGTCGATCCGCGCCAGCGCTTCTTCACGTCCCGTCAGGTACACCGTATGGCCGATATCCGGGCTGACCTGGGTGCCGGTGATCGCCACCCGCATCGGCTGGGCCACCTTGCCCATGCCCACGCCCTGCGCCTCGGACACCTGCTTGAGCTCGGCGCTGATGGCTTCGGCGTTCCAGTCACCGAGTGCGGCCAGACGACCGCGCACATCGGCCAGAACGGCCCCGGTCTCCGGCTTGAGATGCTTGGCCACGGCCTTGTCGTCATAGTCCGTCAGCGGGCGATACCAGACCGCCGCGCGCTCGGCCATTTCGGCCAGGGTCTGCACCCGGTCACACAGGGCCACCACCACGTCGGCCGGCGCCGGACCCCGAGCCAGATCCAGCCCGGCCTGCTCCAAGTGCCACTGCAGATGGGCCGCCACCGCTTCAGGGGCGTCGCTCTTCAGGTACTGCTGGTTGAGCCAGCCCAGTTTGGCCGGATCCAGCCGGGCGGCCTTCGCGTTCACGTCCTTGAGGTCGAACAGGCGCTGCATCTCGTCGATCGAGAACACCTCCTGGTCGCCGTGGGACCAGCCCAGCCGCACCAGGTAATTGAGCAGCGCATGCGGCAGGTAGCCGGCATCGCGGTACTGCATCACGTCCGCCGCACCGGTGCGCTTGCTGAGCTTGGCACCCTGCTCGTCGAGGATCATCGGCAGGTGCGAGAACGCCGGTACCGGCGCACCCAGCGCCTGGTAGATGTTGATCTGCCGCGGGGTGTTGTTGACGTGGTCATCGCCGCGCACCACGTCGGTGATGCGCATGTCGATGTCGTCCACCACCACCGCGAAGTTGTAGGTGGCATAGCCGTCCGGGCGGAAGATCACCAGGTCGTCGAGCTCGCTGTTGGCGATTTCGATCCGGCCCTTGACCTTGTCCTCCCACACCACCGTGCCGTCCTGCGGATTCTTCAGCCGGATCACCCGGTTCGGGTCATCGCGGCGCGCCTCGTGCAGCTCGGTTTCACCACCGCGCTCGCGCCATGCACCGCTGTAGCGGGGCTTGTCGCCCTTCTCCATCGCCGCCGCGCGCATCGCGTCCAGTTCGTCCCGCGTCTCGTAGGCGTAGTAGGCCTTGCCCTCGACCACCAGGCGCTCGGCCATCTCGCGGTAACGCTCCAGGCGCGAGGTCTGGAAGATGGGGCCTTCGTCGTAATCCAGGCCCAGCCAGTCCATCGCCTCCAGGATCGCGTCGATCGCTGCCTGGGTGCTGCGCTCGCGGTCGGTATCCTCGATCCGCAGCACGAACTGCCCGCCGGCGCGGCGCGCGGCCAGCCAGCAGTACAGCGCGGTGCGGGCGCCTCCGATGTGCAGGTAGCCGGTGGGACTGGGGGCGAAGCGGGTACGGACGGTCATGGCAGGGCAATGATGGGCAAGGCTCTCCATTGTAGGACGGGGCCCGTATCGCCGCCGCATCACCGTCCGCGTTCCCGTCTGTACGATCGGCGCCGGCAACCGTCCGGCGTCACCGCCGCACAGCCATGCGCCCACGGCCCACAACGCTCCGGATTGAGGCAATCACCGGCCCTGATCCCGCTATCATGTCGCGATGACCACGCTGTTCATCGCCGACCTGCATCTGGATCCGGAACGCCCGGACATCACCCGCCTGTTTGGCGACTTCCTCGATGCCGAAGCGCGCCAGGCCGACGCCCTCTATATCCTGGGCGACCTGTTCGAATCCTGGGTGGGCGATGACGACCCGTCCGAAGCCGGCGCCTTCGTTGCCGCAAAGCTCCGGGCGCTTGCGGACAGCGGCCTGCCGGTGTTCTTCATGCACGGCAACCGCGACTTCATGCTCGGCCGCGACTACGCCGCCCGCGCGGGCATGCGTCTGCTGCCCGACCCCTCAGTGATCGAGCTGTACGGAAAGCCGGTGCTGCTCATGCACGGCGACCTGCTGTGCACCGATGACGTGGAGTACCAGAAGGTCCGCGCCCAGGTGCGCAACCCCGACTGGCGTGCGCACATGCTGTCGCAGCCGCTGCAGGCCCGCCTGGCCTTCGCCCAGCAGGCCAGGGCGAGCAGCCAGGCGCGCCAGGGCGAGATGAAGCAGGCAGGCACCATGGAATCGATCACCGATGCCTCACCGGTCGCCGTCGAAGAAACCATGCGCCGCTACGGCATCGACACCCTGATCCACGGCCACACCCATCGTCCGGCCATCCACGACCTGGCCATCGGCGACCGCGCATGCCGACGCATAGTGCTCGGCGACTGGTACGAACAGGGCTCCGCGCTGCGCGCCCATGCCGACGGCCGCTACGACCTGGCCACCCTCCCCCGGTAGCGGCTCTTCGGTAGGAGCGCGCCATGCGCGCGAAACCGCGTGACGTCCGCGATCCCGCGCCCCTTCTGCTGCAGCACTGGTTGAGAGGCCGGCGGGACGCGCCCAGGCGGGACTGTCGGCGCCATGGACGGCGCGGCCAAGCCTACATGGACGTATTCACGGCGTGTCCCGCTTGGGAGCGTCTCGCCGGCCCGCCCGCACAGGCACAAATGATTCACGCGGCTTCACGCGCATGGCGCGCTCCTACCGGGAGAGTTCCTGCAGGGCGGCGAGTTCCTCTTCGCTGAAGCCTGCCGCGGCCCGCGCATCGACGTTGAACGGGCCGTGCAGCACAGCCCGTGCATATTCGGCCAGCAGTTCGCGGAACTTCGGTTCCGGCACGATGCCCGCTCGCTCGCAGTGCCAGCGGAACCAGCGGCTGCCGGCCGCCACGTGGCTGATCTCTTCATCAAGGATCACTTCCAGCACCGCCACCGTGTCCACATCGCCCACCGCGCGCAGCTTCACGATCATGCCCGGCGTCACGTCCAGGCCACGCGCCTCCAGTACCCGCGGCACGAGCGCCATCCGCGCCATGCCGTCATGCGCGGTCTTCTCGCACATTTCCCACAGGCCGTTGTGCGCATCAAAATCACCGTAGTCGTGGCCCAGGGCCTGCAGCCGCTCGCGCAGCATCAGGAAGTGGCGGGCCTCGTCGTCGGCAATCCGCACCCAGTCGGCGTAGTAATCGGCCGGCATGCCGCGATACCGGTAGGCGGCATCCCAGGCCAGGTCCACGGCGTTGAGCTCGATATGGGCAATGGCGTGGATGAAGGCCGCCCTGCCCTCGTCGCTGCCGAATCCCCGTCGCGGCAAATCACGCGGGTGCACCAGCCGTGGTCGCGGCGGACGGCCCGGCATGCGGATCGGCTCCGGCGGCGGCGCCTCTTCTGGCAGCGGCAGCCGGCCGGCCGCGAACTCCGCGGCGCAATGCCGGGTCAGGCGGATCTTTTCATCAAGGTCGGCGGCATCCAGGCAGGCGCGCGCGGCTTCGAACAGGGTCGCACCCATGCCGCTCACAGTGCGAGGCGTCGCTGGCGCTTGGCCTCGTCCGATCGCAGCCGCTTGATCTCATCGAAATAGCCAGGCTCCACGCCGGTGATGTACTCGCCGCTGAAGCACGAGGAATCAAAGCGCATCTCCGGCGACTTGGGGCTGGCCACCGCCGCTTCCAGATCGGCCAGGTCCTGATACACCAGCCAGTCGCAGCCGATCATGCGTTCAATTTCTGCCTCGGTGCGCTCGTGCGCGATCAGTTCTTCCGGCGTTGGCATGTCAATGCCGTAGATGTTGGGATAGCGCACCGGCGGCGCGGCCGAGGCCAGATACACCTTGCGCGCGCCCGCATCGCGGGCCATCTGCACAATCTGCCGGGAAGTCGTGCCGCGCACGATCGAATCGTCCACCAGCAGCACCACCCGGTTACGGAACTCCAGCGGCATTGCGTTGAGCTTGCGCTTCACCGACTTCGACCGCTGCCCCTGGCCGGGCATGATGAAGGTGCGGCCGATATAGCGGTTCTTGATGAAGCCCTCGCGGTACTTCACGTCCAGCACGTGGGCCAGTTCCAGCGCCGAGTCACGCGAGGTATCCGGGATCGGGATCACCACGTCGATGTCGTGCTCGGGCCGCTCGCGCAGGATCTTCTCGCCCAGCGCCACGCCCATGCGCATGCGCGCCTTGTGCACCGAGATGTTGTCGATCATCGAATCCGGGCGGGCGAAGTACACGAACTCGAAGATGCACGGCGCCAGGGTTCCCGGCTCGACGCATTGGCGATGATGCAGCGTGCCGTCGGCGGTGACCACGATGCCCTCGCCCGGGGCGACATCGCGCAGCCGCTCGAAGCCGAGGATATCCAACGCCACCGACTCGGACGCAATCGCGTATTCGGTACCGGCCTCGGTCACCTTGCGGCCCAGCACCAGCGGACGGATGCCGTTGGGGTCGCGGAAAGCCACCAGTCCCAGGCCCAGCACCACCGCCACGGCGGCGTAACCACCCTTGGCCCGGCGGTGCACGCTTTCAATGGCCCGGAACGCGGATTCCGGCTCCAGCGCGCGTTCCCGGTCCAGCTCGTGCGCGAACACGTTGAGCAGCACTTCCGAATCGGACTGGGTGTTGATGTTGCGCCGGTCCTGCTCGAACACCTCGCGCCGCAGCGCCTCGGTATTGATCAGGTTGCCGTTGTGGGCCAGGGCAATCCCGAACGGCGAGTTGACGTAGAACGGCTGGGCTTCGTCGCTGCCTTCGCTGCCCGCGGTGGGGTAGCGGCAATGGCCGATGCCCACCTGCCCCTGCAGCAGTTGCATGCTGCGCTCGTCGAACACGTCGCTGACCAGGCCGCTGCCCTTGTGCACCCGCAGACTGGTGCCTACCGCCGTGGCGATGCCGGCGGCATCCTGCCCCCGGTGCTGGAGCACGGTGAGGCCGTCGTAGAGGGCCGGGGCGACTTCAGAGGTCGCAACAATGCCGATGATGCCGCACATGCGCGTGTATCCAGATTGACTTCGGGAGAGTGGGATTGCTCCGCATCCCTGCGGCGTGGTGGATGCTCAGGGGTGCGAACGCACCATGCCTTCGACCCGCACCTTGTCCTGGACCTGCGCCTTGAGCCGTTCGGCTTCGGCGCGGCTGACCACCGGCCCGGCGTTGACCCGGGTCAGCACGCCGCGATCGGCGGTCTGCACAGACTCGGTGAAGGCATTGAAGCCCTGCCCGCGCACGCGATCGCGCAGCGCATTGGCATCGGCAGCGCTGGAAAATGCTCCCAGCTGCACCACGAAGCCGACGTCGGGCGCCGCGGCAGGCGTAGCTGGCGGCGGCGCGGGTACCGGTACAGGCGTCGCGGCGGTGGTCGTGCTGGCAGGAGCCTGCTGTCGCGGCTGGGCCGGGGCAGCATCCAGGCTGACCACACGCGCGTCATTGGTGCCGATGGTCGCGGCGCGCACGCGCACCGCCTCGGCCTGGGCACGGCTGGCGTACGGACCGATGTGGACCCGCCACACTGTCTGTCCCGCCACTTCCACCCGGACGCTGCTGGCCGGCAGATCGGCCAGCTTCAGACGGTTGACCACCGTCTCCGCATTGGCGCTGTTGCCATAGCTGCCAAACCGCACTGCATAGTCGCCGCCCGCAACCGCGGCGGGCAGCGCCGGTTCAGGTGCGGCCTCACGCGCCGGCTCACCGGCGGGGGCCTCGTCCGGCTCGCCCGAGCCGGCAACGTTGTCCGGCTCCAGCAATGCCGGCCCGTCCGCCGGCAGCGCGGCATCGGGATGCGGCTCCTGGGCCGTATCCACGGTGGGCAAGGTACCGTCGGCGCTCATGCCCTCGCGCTCGCGGGCGCCGAGACCCAGCGCGCCGTCATCCGGCTGCGGGCGGGGCGCGACCAGCGGCAACTCGCGGGTCACCATGTTCGACTGCGGGCGATCCGGCATGTCGAGCGACAGGTCCGACACGCCGCTGTCCGGCGCGGGTCCCTTGACCAGCATGGGCAGGAAAATCACCGCCAGCGCGACCAGCACGGCCGCGCCAATCAGGCGTTGTTTCAATCCGGAATCCATCGGCGTCGTCAGCGGCGGGGGCGCGCTGATTATACGCACCGTCCCGGCATGGCAGCCTTAATGTCCGCCCTGGAGCAGTTCCAGCGCTGCGGCGGCGGTGTGGAACGAGCCCAGCACGAGGATGCGATCGCCCGGCACGGCCGTGGCACTGGCTGCAGCGATGGCAGCAGCCACGCTGTCATGGGTGGGAGCCGACGCCGCCGCGGTGCCCGCCAAGCGTGCGGCGAGTGCCTGCGCCTCCAGCCCTCGCGGTATACCTGCCAGACCGGCCAGCTGCCAGCTGGACACCTCCGTCGCCAGGGTTGAGACCACACCGGCCACATCCTTGTCTTCCAGCGCCGCGTAAACGGCATGCACACGGCCAGCAGCCGGCTCAGCGCGCAGCCAGTCGGCCAAGCCGGCAGCGGCGTGCGGGTTGTGGGCAACGTCGACCACGACCTCGACGCCATCAACATTGAACGCCTGCAGCCGCCCGGCTACCCGTGCGGCAGCAATGCCCCGCACGATCGCCCCATCCGAGACGTCCGCGTCCAGCGCCCGCAGCGCCGCGATGGCGCTGGCCGCGTTGCGCATCTGTAACGGGGCACGCAACGCCGGATACGGCAGATCGATTTCGTAGCCCACCTCGCGCCAGCGCCAGTGGGTCGCGTCGACCGGCCCGAACAGGAAGTCGCAGCCTGCGCGGATTGCCGCCGCGCCGATCAGATATGCATGTCGGAGCACACTGGCCGGCGGGTCATCCTCACCCAGCACCAGCGGCTTCCAGCCACGTGCGATGCCGGCTTTCTCCAGCCCGATGGTCTCGCGGTCATGGCCCAGCCAGTCGGCGTGATCCAGATCCACCGCCGTAATCACCGCCACGTCCGGGTCAACGATGTTGGTGGCATCCAGGCGCCCGCCCAGACCGACCTCCAGGACCACGAGATCCAGGCCCTCGCGTGCGAAAAGCCACAACGCAGCCAGGGTGCCAAATTCGAAATAGGTCAGCGACACCGGAGTGTCGGCCGTCCTTGCCAGCTCTACCGCCTCGAAGGCCTCCACCAACGCCGCGTCATCGGCCGCGCGCCCGTCAATGCGCACCCGCTCGTTATAGGCGAACAGGTGGGGCGAGGTGTAGGCGCCAACCCGCCAACCCTGCTCGCTGCCGATGGCTTCGAGGAAGGCCACGGTGGAGCCTTTCCCGTTGGTGCCGGCCACCGTAATCACGTGCCTGGCTGGATGCGGAAGGCCCATGCGCGCGGCTACTTCGCGCACCCGTTCCAGGCCCATGTCGATGGCCCTGGGATGCTGGCCTTCAATCCAGGCCAGCCACTGCTCGAGATTCCGTTTCACAGCATTCTGTTTCACAGCGCGCGGTGTACCGCCTCGCCAAACAGCGGGGTGTGATGGGCGCAGTCATTCAGGCGCACCACTTCCAGCGCATCCACGCTGTCACCTTCCAGCAGGTTGAGGGTGGTGGGCGCCTGGCGGAAGGTCCACAGGCGCGAGAACGGGATGCCCAGCACGTGGCACAGGATCACCCGGTTGACGGCGTCGTGGGCCACCACCAGCAGGGTTTCGCCCTGGCCCAGGTTCTCCGCGGCCCGCACGAACGCAGGCCAGGCGCGATCGAACACCTGTTGCAGCGATTCGCCGCCCCCGGGCATCAGCACCGTGTCCGGCGCATCGCGCCATGCTTGCAGCCGCTCCGGATCCTGCGCATGGATCTCGGTCGCCAACAGGCCTTCCCAGCTCCCGTGGGCGATTTCCTGCAGCCCTTCGTCGAGCTGCAGCAGTGAAGCCCGGCCAGGCCCCAGGACCAGCTCCGCCGTGCGCCGGGCGCGTTGCAGCGGCGAAGCGACCGCGCGATCGATCACCAGGCCTTCCAGGCGCCGGCCCAGGGAGATCGCCTGGGCCTCGCCCACCGGCGACAGCGCGATGTCTTCCTGGCCCTGGTAGCGGCCTTCGGCATTCCACGGGGTTTCCCCGTGGCGGGCAAGCAGGATCCTCATCGGGTTTTCGTCCTTCTCACTCAGCGCCGCATCTGCGGCAGGTCCAGTTCCTCAAGCAGCTCAGGTGCCGGGAACGCTTCCTGCATCACCCAGCGCATGTAGCGCTGGTCAACCGAGATGGTGCGGGTCATGTCGGCATCAAACACCCAGTTGGAGCTGACCGACTCCCAGTTCATGTCAAACAGCAGGCCCACCAGCCGGCCGTCAGCGTCCAGCACCGGCGAGCCGGAGTTGCCGCCGGTCACGTCCAGGTTGGAAAGGAAGTTCACCGGCACCGAACGCAGGCGCCGGTCGGCCAGGCCGCCATCGCGCTTTTCCGCAATCGCGTCCAGCAGCGGCTGCGGTGCGTTGAACGGCTCCTCGCCGGTCGCCTTTTCCGCCACTTCCTGCAGCCGGGTAAACGGGCGCTGGCGGCTGCCATCCAGTTTGCGGTAGCCCATCACGTTGCCAAAGGTGATGCGCAGCGAAGAGTTGGCATCCGGGTACACGTGCTCGCCCTGGCTGCGGCGGTAATCCACCACCGCCTGCATGTAGACCGGCCGTGCCTGCAGGATCCGCCCTGCGCGCGCTTTGCGCTCCAGCTCCTGCTCGATCATCACCCCTGTCACCGCGACCGCGTAGCTGATCACCGGATCGTCGCTGCGCTCGAACGCGCTGCGATCGGAATGGAACCAGGTCATGCGCTGGGCCGGATCGCCGAGACCGGTGGCAGCCAGGCGGTCCAGTGCCGCGTCAATCGCCGCCTCGTCGGTGCCGCCCAGCCATTCGTCCACCGCGGCGACCCGCTGGTCCTCCGGCAGCGCCGCATATTGCTGCAGCCAGTAGCGCTGCAGGATCCGGTCCATGTCAGTGTGGTAGCGCCGGTCCATCTGCGCCACTGCACCTTCAATCTGCGGCTGGTCGCGCTGCTGGTAGCCCGGCTCGCGGTCGCCGTCAGGGCGGGTGCGTTCAATGGAATTGCGGTACAGGCGCATCGCCAGGCCCACCGTGCCCATGCGGTGCAACTGCCCCAGGATCAGGTCACGCTCGCGGGTGGTGCCGGCTTCCCCGGCCAGTTCCACCAGTTCGGAGTAAGCGGCAAGCGCCGGCTCACCCGCCGGCCCCTGGGCCTGCAGCCATTCCAGCACCGCGGCTTCCTCGGCACGCTTGCGCGCCGCCGCATCCACGCGGGCAAAGCCTTCGAGCTGGCCGTCGTAGTTCTTGGAGGTGTTCCGCCAACCGCCCATAGTGGCGGCGTAGCGGACCCCGATCTCCGGGTTGTCACGCCCTTCCGCCTCCACCAAGTCGATCAGCGCCTTGTAGTGACGGCTGATGATCGGATAGGTCCACTGTTCGGTCTGCTCGAACTCGGCCACCAGCGCATAGCGGTTGGTGCTGCCCGGATAGCCGGCGGCCATCACGAAGTCGCCGTCGCGCAGCGGCCGGTCGGAGAAGCGCAGCCAGTGCTGCGGCTCGTAGGGGACGTTATCTTCGGCATGATCGGCCGGCTTGCCATCCGGGCCGACGTAGGCGCGGTAGAAGGCGAAATCACCGGTATGGCGCGGCCACATCCAGTTGTCGACCTCGCCACCAAAATTGCCGATCCCGCCCGGCGGCGCGTACACCAGGCGCACGTCACGGATTTCCACGTTGCGGAACAGGCGATATTCGTTGCCGCCGTGGAAGGCGTACAGGCGGCAGCGGTACCCGTCCTCGTGTTCACAGTCGGCGATCAGGCGCTTTTCAATGAATTCCAGCGCGCGTGCGCGGCCGATGTCGTCCGGGGCGGCATTGATGGCGCCGTGCACCTGGCCGGTGACGTCACGGATTGAGTCGAGCACGAAGATCCGCGCATTGGGCCCGGCGCTGAGTTCCTCCTCCGGTGCCGGCGCATAGAAGCCGGCATCCATCAGATTGTTCTCGGGCGTCGAGTTGAGCTGGATCGCGCCGTAGGCACAGTGGTGGTTGGTGGCCACCAGCCCGCCCGGGGAAACAAAGCTCGCGGTGCAGCCGCCAAGGGAGACCACTGCACCCATCGGGTCGGCGGTCAGGTCGGCCAGCTGCTCCGGTGCCAGGCGCAGCCCGGCCTGCTGCAACGGCCCGGCGATCTCGGGAAGCTGTTGCGGAACCCACATGCCCTCGCCCGCGGAGGCGGAACCGGAGGCCAGTGACAGGGCGGCAAGGAAAGCGATCGGTGCAAGGCGCATGCGGCGGTCTCGAATGGGCACAGCGCTCAAGTCTACCGCCGCGAGGGCGCCCCGGAGCGCCCCACGCCGGGGCCAATCGGGACCGCAGCGTATAATCACCGGCCCGATCACAGATGGAAATCCGCCCAATGGCTCAACCCAGCCAGATCCCAACCACCATGCGTGCGCTGGTCAAGCGCGAAGCCGCCAAGGGCATGTGGATGGAACAGGTTCCCGTTCCCACGCCGGGTCCGAACGAAGTACTGATCCGGGTGGAGAAAACCGCGATCTGCGGCACCGACCTGCACATCTACCTGTGGGACGAGTGGAGCCAGCGCACGATCAAACCAGGGCTGGTGGTAGGCCATGAATTCGTCGGCCATATTGCCCAGATCGGCCCGGGCGTGAGCGGCTACGACATCGGCCAGCGGGTCTCCGCCGAAGGCCACATCGTCTGTGGCAACTGCCGCAACTGCCGCGCCGGCAAACAGCACCTGTGCCCCAATACGGTGGGCATCGGCGTGAACCGCAACGGCGCGTTCGCCGAGTACATCGTGATGCCGGCCAGCAACCTGTGGCCAATCCCGGAGCAGATCCCAAGCGCGCTTGCGGCCTTCTTCGACCCCTACGGCAATGCCGCGCACTGTGCGCTGGAGTTCGATGTGGTTGGCGAAGACGTGCTGATCACCGGCGCCGGCCCGATCGGGGTCATGGCCGCCGGCATCTGCAAGCACATCGGCGCGCGCAACGTGGTGGTCACCGACGTCAACGACTACCGCCTGCAGCTGGCCACCGACATGGGCGCCACCCGCGTGGTCAACGTGGCCAATGAGTCGCTGCAGGATGTGATGGCCGGCATGGGCCTGGAAGGCTTCGACGTGGGCCTGGAGATGAGCGGCAACCCGCACGCCTTCAACGACATGCTCGACACCATGTACCACGGCGGCAAGGTCGCCCTGCTCGGCATCCTGCCCAAGGGCGCCGGCATCGACTGGGACCGCATCATCTTCAAGGGCCTCACCGTGCAGGGCATCTACGGCCGGCGCATGTACGAGACCTGGTACAAGATGACCCAACTGGTGCTGGGCGGTTTCCCGCTGGACAAAATCCTGAGCCACGAGCTCCCCGCCGACGAATTCCAGCAAGGTTTCGATCTGATGGAATCCGGCAAGTGCGGCAAGGTCGTACTGGGCTGGGGTTGATCGTCACGCCAGACCAGATGCAGCAATCGACAGGGAGTCAGCGACGAGCGATGAAAATCTTCCGTCCACTGGTATTGGTGCTCTGCGGCCTTCTGTTGGTAGGGGTGCAGGCACACGCCGGCACCCCCCTCTGCCCGGACATTGAGAATCCGCCTGCTCCGGTCTGTACCGCCTCGCCCCACGGCCTGGCCTACGCCGACACCCGGGAAGAAGCGGACGCCGCAGCCCTTGCCCAGAGAGAGGCGACCCAGCGGTTCGAAGCCCATTTCGGCCCTGCGTCTTCCGGGCTCGTAGTCCTCAGCACGACCTACGACCCGATTGCAGCGAGGCAGCTCGCCCAGGCCCACGGTCTGGGCTATTCACAGGTATGGCTGCCCGCCTCCGCCAAACGGCAGATGATGTCCCGAGCGATGCGACGCGCGGGATTGGATCGAGCCCGGATCCGTCGCGCCACTACAGGAATGATGGATCGGGATCAGAACTCACTGCGGCACGAGATTGGACATGCCATGTATGCCGCCGCCTTCTGGCCGGATGCAGTGGCTGACTCCGGGCAACGCTACGGCAGCCCCGCCCCTGATTGGCTGGATGAGGCTGCCGCGATTTTCATGGAGTCCCCGGAGTCCCAAGGGGCACGTGCGGGAGAATTTCTTGCCGCGGTCCAGGTATCACCCGACAGCATCCCGCCACTGATTGAATTCCTGGAAATGGAACACCCGGTTCTCGCGCCCAGTCTTATGCGACAGCTTGAGCGCGGAACCAAGTCGAAATCAGGGATTCAGATGATGGTCTCCGGCGATATGGACTCTTCGGGACTCGTTACTTTCTACGGGCAATCGCTGCTCGTGGGCATGTTCCTCATTGAAACAAGCGGCGACCCTCTGATCCTGGCGAGGATCAGTGCGGCTATTGCCGATAGCGTGCCATTCCCTGACTGGCTCGCGGACAATGGCTCGTCTCACGGGCTGCCACCGGCATTGGCGTCCCTGCAAGAAACTTGGGAAGCATGGAGCCGGGCGCTGCCCGAACGGGCCAAAGACGCCAACTAAAATCAGCATCGGAGACAACCATGTCTGCTACAAAACGTTACCAGGACACCCTGGAAGAAATCCGCGAGGCAGGCCTGTTCAAGGCCGAGCGCATCATCACCGGGCCGCAATCGGCCGAGATCACGCTCGAGGACGGGCGCAAGGTGCTGAACTTCTGCGCCAACAACTACCTCGGCCTGGCCGATCACCCCGATCTCATCCAGGCGGCCAAGGACGCACTGGACACGCACGGCTTTGGGCTGGCCTCGGTGCGCTTCATCTGCGGCACCCAGGACGTGCACAAGGAGCTGGAGAAGACCATCTCGGACTTCTTCGGCAAGGACGACACCATCCTCTATGCCGCCTGCTTCGATGCCAACGGCGGCCTGTTCGAGCCGCTGCTGGGGCCGGAGGACGCGATTGTTTCCGACTCGCTCAACCACGCTTCGATCATCGACGGAGTGCGCCTGTGCAAGGCCAAGCGCTATCGCTACGCCAACTGCGACATGGCCGATCTGGAAGCCCAGCTCAAGCAGGCCCGGGCCGACGGTGCGCGCACCATCATGATCACCACTGACGGCGTGTTCTCGATGGACGGCTTCGTGGCCCCGCTCGATGAAATCACCGCGCTGGCCGAAAAGTACGACGCACTGGTCCACATCGACGAGTGCCACGCCACCGGCTTCATCGGCGCCACCGGCCGCGGCTCGGCCGAGGTCAAGGGCGTGCTGGAGAAGATCGACATCATCACCGGCACCCTGGGCAAGGCCATGGGCGGCGCGATCGGCGGCTTCACCACCGCCAGCGCCGAGGTGATCGAGATGCTGCGCCAGCGCTCGCGCCCTTACCTGTTCTCCAACTCGCTGCCGCCGCACGTGGTGGCCGCGGGCACAAAGGCGTTCCAGATGCTGGATGCCGCCGCCGACCTGCGCGGGCAGCTGGCCGACAACACAGCGCATTTCCGTGAGCGCATGACCGCAGCTGGTTTCGACCTCAAGCCCGGCGACCATCCCATCGTGCCGGTGATGCTATACGACGCCCCGCTGGCCCAGCGTTTCGCGGAACGCCTGCTGGAGGAAGGGATCTACGTGATCGGCTTCTTCTTCCCGGTGGTCCCCCAGGGCGAAGCCCGCATCCGCACCCAGATCAGTGCCTCGCATACACGGGAACAGCTGGACCAGGCCATCGACGCATTCACCCGCGTCGGTCGCGAACTGGAAGTCATCGGCGCCTGAGCGGCGCCGACGGAATCATTCCTCGCTGGTGACCTCGGTCACCGGCAGGACATCGGTCAGTGCCGGAGTCACGGGCGCATTGGGATCAACGCGGCGACCGGCACTGTAACCATTGGCCTGCAACCAGGCATCGAAGTCATCGGCGGTCATGCGCTGGCCGCCCTGGGTCATGTTGAACCGGTACGGCGTGTTGTCGAATTCCGTCTGCTTGATGTAAGCAGCCGGATCGGCCACAGCGGCGACGCCCGCCTGCGGGGCTGCCATGGCCAGGCCGCTGCATGCTTCCACACGCAACCGCTGAAGTACCTGATCGAGCGATTGCTCTTCGCCATAGGCTCGCGCAAGCACACCACCGTGACCGCCAAGACGGTAACTGGGGGCAACCAGTTCCGGTGCCACCGGCGCCAGCATGGCCGGCGCAGCGATCGCTGCCGCAACCGCCGGCGCAGCGCGCGAACACTCCGACGCATTGACCAGGAAGGGGGCCGCGGCAAGCAGCACAACGGCAACAACAGGCTTGAACATGGCATTGGTCCCGATGGAGGCGGAAAGAGTGTAATCCCTTGAAGAAGATGCCGCAAACCCTTGTTCCACAAGGGGCGCATTCATCCGAATCCTGGCGTCGTTTGGCCTCTTCCTGGCCGCAACCGACCGCAGCATGGCCGCTCCCATCTTGCATCACCCGTCGAAAAACAGAAAGCCCGGCACTGGGCCGGGCTTTCTGGTGTTACTGGAGCTTGCGTCCGATCAGTTCTGGACGTTCAGCTCGGTACGACGGTTGCGCGCGCGACCTTCCGGATTGTCGGAACCATCCGGGTTGGTGTTCGGCGCAATCGGGCGGCTCTCGCCGTAACCGATCGGACCCTGCAGACGGCTGGAATCAATGCCGTTGCTGGTCAGGTAGTCGTACACAGCCTGGGCGCGACGCTCGGACAGGCCCTGGTTGTACTGCTCGGCACCAACGGAGTCGGTGTGACCAGCCACTTCTACACCCAGGTCGGGGTAACGACGCAGGATCTCGGTCGCCTCGTTCAGGATCTGCACAGCATCCGGACGCAGGGTCGAACGGTCGAAGTCGAAGTTCACGCCGGTCAGATCGATGGTGATCGGAGCAGGCGGCGGCGGCTCAACCGGTGCCGGTGCCGGCGGCGGCGGCGGCGGCGGCGGCGGGGCGATCGGAGCGGTCGGCTCCGGACCCAGCGGAATCACCAGGCCAACCTGGGCCACGATATCGATGAACTGGCTCTCTTCCTGATTGTGCGGGTAACCGCCCCAATCCTGACCGCCGTTGGCTGCGTAGCTGTCGTCGTCGAAGTCACCACGCGCGAAGACTTCGGCGCGGACTGCAACGCGGTTGCTGAAGGTGCTCTGCAGACCGCCACCAACCTTGGCAGCGAGGTTGCCGTCCTTCCGCTTGCCCGGCGAATCCGGGTTCGGGAAGTTATCAAACTCCTCTTCGGCACGCTGGTAGCCAACGCCGAACAGCAGGTACGGGTTCCAGCTGCGCTCGTCGACCACGAAGTGGCGGCGGAAGTCGAACGAGATGCCGTACTGCGACCAGCGCAGATCACGGTTGGCACCGTCGACGCTGCTGTCGAACTGCGGGTTCTGATAGTTCAGCTCCGCGTCAACCGACCACACCGGGCTGACGAACTTGCCCAGGCCCAGGGACACGGCGCCAACGTCGTTGGTACGGCGGTCACCATCCTGGAAGTTGTAGCCGGCGCCTGCGGTCAGGTACCAGCGATCGTCGAACTCCTGGGCGTTAGCCACTGAGGCCAGGCCCAGGCCGCCGGCGAGCGCGGCACAGAGGAGTTTCATTTTCATCCGTAATGCTCCTTGATCAAGGGGGATAAAGCTTTGCTTAAAAAATGTTTTGGAACTTGGACCAGCTTTCAGGCCGCGCAGGCCCAAAACCTTCGTGACACAGGCTAGGGACAGCCGCGTGAAGACGACGTTAACAGTAACATAACAGTTGAGCCCATCTCACCTATTCCAGCCTCCTCTCGTTCAGCTTGCGTAGAGGTCCATGAAACGGGCCAGCGGCATCTCGTCCATGAGCCTTGGGTCCTTTGCCAGTGCCATGAGTCTATCGACGCTGTCAGCGGGCAGACGGGCGCGGAACGCCTGTTCGCACTTCGCCACCAACAGCGGAATCCCCTCCTCCCGCCTCCTGCGATGGCCGACAGGGTAGTCGATCACGACCTTCTCCGTGAACGATCCGTCCCTGAAAAACACCTGCACCGAGTTGCCGATGGCGCGCTTGTCGGTATCGAAGTAATCGCGGGTGAAGCGCGGCTCTTCCTTCACCTGCATCCGAGCGCGCAAGGCATCGATCCGCGGATCCGCCGCCACTTCATCACCATAGTCTTTCGCTTCCAGCCGCCCGAAGATCAACGGCACCGCCACCATATATTGCAGGCAGTGGTCGCGATCGGCGTAGTTGTCCAGCGGCCCGGTCTTGTCGATGATCCGCACCGCCGCCTCCTGGGTGCGGATCTCCACCCGCTCGATCCCGTCCAGGCGCTCGCGCACCTGGCCGTGCAGCTGCATCGCGCACTCGACCGCGGTCTGGGCGTGGAACTCGGCCGGCCAGCTGATCTTGAACAGCACGTTTTCCATCACGTAGCTGCCGAACGGCCTTTCGAATTCAAATTCCTGCCCCTCAAACAGCACGTCATAGAAGCCCCAGGTCGGGGCCGACAGCGCCGAGGGGTAGCCCTCCGTTGTTTTTCGCACCGCATTGAGGGCATGGACCACGGCGCGACGGCAGGCATCACCCGCCGCCCAGCTTTTGCGCGGACCAGTGTTGGGGGCGTGGCGATAGGTCCGCAGCGCGCCGCCGTCGATCCAGGCGTGCGAGAGCGCATTGATCACTTCCTCCCTGCCCCCGCCCAGCATTGCAGTGGCGATCGCCGTCGACGCCATCCGCACCAGGATCACATGGTCCAGGCCAACGCGGTTGAAGGAGTTGCGCAAGGCATACACGCCCTGGATTTCATGGGCCTTGATCGCCCAGCCCAGCACATCACGTACCGTAATGAGCTGGCCTTCCTTGCGCGCCAGCCAGTCGGCCACGGCGAGGATCGTGCCGAGGTTGTCGGAGGGGTGCCCCCACTCTGCTGCCAGCCAGGTGTCATTGAAGTCCAGCCAGCGCACCAGGGTGCCGATGTTGAACGCGGCCTGGGCCGGATCCAGCTCGAACCCGGTGCCGGGCACGCGGGCACCGCCCGGGATTTCGCCTCCCGGCACCAGCGGTCCCAGGTGCCGCCTGCACTGTTCGAAATCAAGCGCCAGCATCGCGCAGGCCAGGGAATCAAGCAGCATCCAGCGGGCGGTGTCATACGCCAGGTCGGAATCGATCCGGGCATCGATGACATAGTCCGCCACCTCGACCAGCGAACGATCGGGGGCGGGGCGCGCTGCGGAACGGGTGTCGGGCGAAGCCATTGCTGACTCCAGGAGGGATTCAGGGCGATGCTGGCATACGTGGCGTCACCGTCATGCTCACGGGCTAAAATCGCCCACATGCATTCCCTCTTCCCCGAACGCATGGCCCGGCTGCTGCTGGGCCTGTTCCTGTATGGCATCGGCACCAGCATGATGGTGCGCGCGGGCATCGGCCTGGCCCCGTGGGACGTATTGAGCCAGGGCGTTTCGATACGTGTCGGCATCCCATTCGGGCTGGCAACGGTGGTGATCGGGATCGGGGTGCTGGCCCTGTGGCTACCGCTGCGGGAGAAGTTCGGGATCGGCACTGTGCTCAATGCCCTGCTGATTGGTCCCAGCGCGCAATTGGGTCTGTGGGCCATCCCCGAGGCGCAGGGGCTGGTGGCGCAGACCGGACTGTTTGCCGCGGGGCTGGTGCTGCTGGCCGCCGCGACCGGGCTGTATATCGGCGCCGGCTTTGGCGCGGGTCCACGCGATGGCCTGATGACTGGCCTGCACCGCCGCACCGGTCGCCCGATCTGGATGGTGCGCAGCCTGATTGAAGCCGCGGTGCTGGTGACCGGCTGGTGGTTGGGTGGCACCGTGGGCTGGGGAACCCTGGCCTTCGCCTGCCTGGTGGGACCGCTGTGCGGCATCTTCCTGCCGATGTTCGCGCAGGCGCCGCCGGTGCGCACCGCCTGCGCGGGTAGCGCTTCGCCGCCGGCAGACTAGGCTGTCGATCGCTTGCCTGCGGCGTGCATCCCCGGCACCCTGCGGGTTCCATACCCCAGCGTATCCCGTCCATGCCGCCTGCTCCTGCCTTGCCCGCCACGGCCGCACCGCCCTACCCGCGTATGTTCGAACCGCTGGACCTGGGGTTCACCACCCTGCGCAACCGGGTGCTGATGGGCTCGATGCACACCGGGCTGGAAGACCGCCGCGGCGATTTCCCGAAGTTGGCCGCGTATTTTGCCGAGCGCGCCGCGGGCGGGGTGGGACTGATCGTCACCGGCGGCTTTTCGCCCAACGTGACCGGCTGGTTGAAGCCATTCGCCAGCCGCCTGTCCCGCCCTTGGCAAACCGGCAAGCACCAACAGGTCACCCGTGCGGTCCATGACAATGGCGCAAAAATCTGCCTGCAGTTGCTGCACGCCGGCCGCTACGCATACCACCCGCTGTCGGTCGCACCCTCCCGGATCAAATCACCGATCACCCCTTTCACCCCGCGCGCCCTCTCCGGCCGCGGCGTGGAGCGCACCATCAGCGCCTACGTCACCGCCGCGACGCTGGCCCGCGATGCCGGCTACGACGGCGTGGAAGTCATGGGCTCGGAAGGGTATCTGATCAACGAATTCGCCAGCGCGCGCACCAATCGGCGCGATGACCGCTGGGGCGGACCCCTTGAAAACCGGATGCGGTTCGCCACCGAGATCGTAGCCAGGGTGCGCGAAGCCTGTGGTGACGACTTCATCCTCATCTACCGCCAGTCGATGGCCGAGCTGGTGCCCGATGGCTCGAGTTGGGACGAGATCGTGACCCAGGCCCAGGCAGTTGAGGCCGCCGGGGCGACCATCCTCAATACCGGCATCGGCTGGCACGAATCGCGGGTGCCCACCATCGCCACCTCGGTACCGCGCGCCGCCTTCGTCGCGGCCACGGCAAAGATGCGCGCCCATGTGCGCCTGCCGCTGGTGGCCAGCAACCGCATCAACATGCCCGACGTGGCCGAAGCCGTGCTCGCCTCCGGTGGCGCCGACCTGGTGTCCATGGCCCGGCCGCTGCTGGCCGATCCGGAATGGGTCAACAAGGCCCGCGCGGGAAAGCCCCAGGCCATCAATACCTGCATTGCCTGCAACCAGGCCTGCCTGGACCATATCTTCCAGAACCGCACCGCCAGCTGCCTGGTCAATCCGCGCGCCTGCGCCGAAACCGAGCTGGTGTACGTACCGACCACTGCGCCGCGGCGGATCGCGGTGGTCGGCGCCGGGCCGGCTGGACTGGCCTGCGCCACGGTGGCGGCGGAGCGCGGTCATCAGGTCACGCTGTTTGAAGCGGCTGCCGACATCGGGGGGCAGTTCAAGCTGGCCATGCGGATCCCCGGCAAGGAGGAGTTTGCCGAGACGCTGCGCTGGTTCCGTCATCGCCTTGAAGACACCGGCGTACAGGTGCGACTGTCCACACGCGCGGATGCCGTCGCGCTCGCCGGATTCGACGAAGTCGTGCTGGCCGCGGGCGTCGAGCCGCGACAGGTGGACTTTCCAGGCAGCGGGCATGCCAGGGTTCTCAGCTACCCCGACGTATTGAATCAGCGGGTCGTCCCCGGCCCGAAGGTGGCCATCATCGGCGCCGGAGGGATCGGATTCGACGTGGCCGAATATCTCGTCCACTCAGGTCCCTCGCCCGCCCTGGACCCGGCCCTGTGGATGCGCGAATGGGGTGTGGACCCGGATTTCGCCAGCACAGGTGCACTGGTTGAACCGCAGCCCGAGCCGCCGGCGCGTCAGGTGTGGCTGCTGCAGCGCAGTCCCGGACGCCTTGGCGCCCGGCTGGGCAAGACCACCGGCTGGATTCACCGCGCCACATTGCGCAACAAGCAGGTCGAGATGCTGGGCGGGGTGGAATACCTGCGCGTTGATGTTGATGGCCTGCACATCCGCGTGGACGGCAGGACACAGGTGCTGGAGGTGGATCACGTGGTGATCTGCGCCGGTCAGGAGCCACGCCGCGACCTGCTGGGTGCGCTCCGCTCCGCCGGCATCGAGCCGCATCTGATCGGCGGCGCGGATGTGGCCGCCGAGCTGGATGCCAAGCGGGCGATCGACCAGGGTTGCCGGCTCGCTGCAAGGCTGTAAACGCGGCTTCGCGGGCACCCTAACCCGCGGAATGAGCCGGGAAACAGCTGGCTCGACCCGCCGGAACCGGCCGCCAAGTCAAGTTTTCCTATTCAGGTTGAGTTGTGCAAACGCGCATTAAGGTGCGCGCAGTCCGTAGGAGGCCCATGCCGCCACGGTCGATCCACCGCAATCCTGAATAGGGATGCGCTGGATCAGGGCTACAAAGCGCCACAGAGTCGCTGCCCTTGTCGCGAATCGTTCGCGAGCGTCCGGTCTATCCGGGTGCGCCCATTCGCCATGCCGGATCCGGTCACCGGTTGCTACGCCCATCAAGGGCAGCAATCGCGACCCCCAGCGCAACGAAGCAAGGAGATACAACAAATGACACTGGGCTGGATCCTCTGGTTCGCCACGCTGCTTCCGCAGCCGGCGGCCGACTCGCTCTGTCTTGGCACCACCGTGTACCTGGAAGCCCGCAACCAGTCCGTGCTCGGCCAGCAGGCCGTCGCCGAGGTGGCGCTGCGCCGCCAGGACAGCGGCCTGTGGGGCGATTCCATGTGTGAAGTGGTCACCGCGCGCAAACAGTTTGCGCCGGGCATCGTTTCACCGCGTATGCGCCTGACCAATTCCCAGGCGTGGGCGCACTCGCTGAACCTGGCCATCGAATCCGAACGCAACTGGGCCCTGCCCCCGGGCAGGCGCGAAGAACTGGTGCCCGGCGCCAGCCACTTCCTCGCCCACGACATCGCCTCACCCAACTGGCGCAATGCGCCGCAGGTGGCGGTGATCGACGATCACACCTTCCTGAAGGTGCAGAACCTCACTCCGCGCACCTGATCCAGGTACGGGAGAAGCGCGGCCGCTGGCAGTCGCTCCTCCCTGCTGGCACCTCGCGTCTGCATTCACGGCCCCGGTATCCACCGGGGCCGTTGCGTTCAGCGCCCCGCGTCCAACGTATCCGCCGGCACCCGCACCGCGCCTTCCATCAGCACCCGTGCGCTGCGGCTCATCACCGCCTTGGTCACCGACCACTGGCCGCCCTGCCGGCTCACTTCAGCACCGACCCCCAGCGTGCCCGAGGGATGTCCGAACCGGACCGCGGTGCGCTCCCCGCCTCCCGCCGCCAGGTTCACCAGCGTGCCCGGCACCGCTGCCGCAGTGGCAATGGCCACCGCGCAGGTACCCATCATGGCGTGGTGCAGTTTGCCCATCGACATCGCCCGCACGTTGAGGTCGATATCGGCGGCAGCGATGGCCTTGCCACTGCTGGCCAGGTAATCGGCCGGCGGCGCCACGAAGGCCACCTTCGGCGTGTGCTGGCGGGTGGCGGCCTCTTCGGGCGCGTTGATCAGCCCCATGCGCAGTGCCCCGGCCACGCGGATGGCCTCCAGCTTCGCCAATGCAGCCGGATCCTCGTTGATGACGGGCTGCAGCTCGGTGCCGGTGTAGCCGATGTCGGCGGCGTTGACGAACACCGTGGGGATGCCGGCGCTGATCATGGTGGTCTGCAGCAGGCCCACGCCCGGCACGTCCAGCGTGTCCACCAGGCTGCCGGTCGGGAACATGGAGCCGCCCTCGCCGTCATCATCGGATGGATCCATGAACTCGAGCACGATCTCCGCCGCCGGAAAGGTCACCCCGTCCAGCTCGAAATCGCCGATTTCCTGCACCTGCCCGTTCACGATGGGCACGTGGCAGATGATGGTCCTGCCGATATTGGCCTGCCACACCCGCACCGCGAAGCTGCCGCTCTCCGGCAGCCGCGCCGGGTCGATGAAGCCGTTGGCAATTGCGAACGGACCCACGGCGGTGCTGAGGTTGCCGCAGTTGCCCGACCAGTCGACGAAGGCGGTATCGATCGACACCTGACCATATAGATAGTTGACGTCGTGATCCGGGCGGTTGGACTTCGAAATGATCACGCACTTGCTGGTCGAGGATGTCGCCCCGCCCATGCCATCGGTGTGCTTGCCATAGGGATCGGGCGAGCCGATCACCCGCATCAGCAGGCCATCGCGTACCGGGCCCGGCACGCGCGCCGCCTCGGGCAGGTCTTCGAGGCGGAAGAACACGCCCTTGGAGGTACCGCCACGCAGATAGGTGGCTGGGATCCTCAGCTGGGGAGCATGAAGGGGCTTGCGATCGGTCATGGCGCGGTCCTGCGAAGACTTGCCTGCCCGGTAACCGGCAGGCCATGTGAAAGAAGGATCAGAACAGGCTGGCCTGCGACACCCTGGCAGCGGGAGGGCCCAGCATCCAGCGGCCCAGCGTGGTGTAGCCGTAGGGCCGTCCGCCGCCGAGGACCAATTCAAACGCGTCCACGGGCCACTCGATGGAAGGCATCGATCGGGTCCGGGGCAGTTCGCCCTGGAACGTGTAGCTCAAGGTGACATGCGGGGAATGTCCGCCGCCTTTCGGCAGCCCCTGCGCCGCCGCGGCGTCGTTGATTGCATCCACCAGCGTGGCGAGCCCGGTGCAGGCCCCACGCTGGCGGGCCTCGACATTGAAGCTGCCGCGCTGGTTCCTGCCCGACCTCAGCTGGTCCAGCTCGATGGTGAAACCGGGCACGCGCACCTGCGCACCTGCAGCCAGCAGCCGCTGCCTGAGCTCCGGCCGGTCGGCATAGCGGTCCGAGACCGACTGGTGCCACAGCGCGGTTGGGAACAGTTCCGCACCCAGCACCACCTTGAACCCGGCAGATTCAATGGCGCTGTCCAAAGCCGTCGCCGCGCGCGGCGCCATCCTCAGCAGGAACAGCAGCCGGGGGCCGCGCCCCGGCCACCAGGCATCGTGGATCGCAACGTGGGCTTCGGCCCCGCCTGGCAACCGTTCGAACATCAGGCTGCGTTCGACGCCAGGAAGTCCTGGGCGAAGCGCTGCAGCACGCCGCCGGCCGAATAGACCTGCGCGTCCTCGTCGGAATCCAGGCGGCAGGTGACCGGCACTTCCACCCGCTCGCCATTGCGGCGGTTGATCACCAGCGTCAATGTGGCGCCCGGGGCAGGCTCGCCGAGCACGTCAAAGGTTTCCGTACCATCGATGCCCAGGGTCAGCCGCGTAGTGCCCGGCTGGAACTCCAGCGGCAGCACGCCCATGCCCACCAGGTTGGTGCGGTGGATGCGCTCGAAGCCTTCCGCCGCGATCGCTTCTACGCCGGCCAGGCGCACGCCTTTGGCAGCCCAGTCGCGGCTGGAACCCTGGCCGTAGTCGGCGCCGGCAATGATGATCAGCGGCTGCTTGCGCTCCATGTAGGTTTCAATAGCCTCCCACATGCGCGTGACCTCGCCTTCCGGCTCGATCCGGGCCAGCGAGCCCTGGCGGACCGCGCCGTTTTCATCGCGCACCATCTCGTTGAGCAGCTTGGGGTTGGCGAAGGTGGCCCGCTGCGCGGTCAGGTGGTCGCCGCGGTGGGTCGCGTAGGAATTGAAGTCTTCCTCGGGCAGGCCCATCTTCGCCAGGTATTCCCCGGCAGCGCTGCTGGCCATGATCGCGTTGGACGGCGAGAGGTGGTCGGTGGTGATGTTGTCACCCAGCACGGCCAGCGGGCGCATGCCCTTCATGGTGCGTTCGCCGGCCAGCGCGCCCTCCCAGTAGGGCGGACGGCGGATGTAGGTACTCATCGGGCGCCAGTCGTAGAGCGGCTCCACGCGGGTGCCATCGTCCACCGCCAGGCGGAACATGGGCTCGTACACGCGGCGGAACTGCTCCGGCTTCACGCTTGCCTTGACCACCGCGTCGATCTCCTCGTCGCTCGGCCAGAGGTCCTTCAGGCGCACCTCGTTGCCGTCCGCGTCCACGCCCAGCACGTCCTTCTCGATGTCAAAGCGCACCGTGCCGGCGATGGCATAGGCGATCACCAGCGGCGGCGAGGCCAGGAATGCCTGCTTGGCGTAGGGATGGATGCGGCCGTCGAAGTTGCGGTTGCCAGACAGCACGGCCACCGAATACAGGTCGCGGTCGATGACTTCCTGCTGGATGGCGGGATCCAGCGCACCCGACATGCCGTTGCAGGTGGTGCAGGCGAAGCCGACGATGCCGAAGCCGAGTTGCTCCAGCTCCGGCAGCAGCTTGGCTTCTTCCAGGTACAGCTGCACCGCGCGCGAGCCCGGCGCCAGCGAGGTCTTCACCCAGGGCTTGCGGGTGAGCCCGCGTGCGTTGGCGTTGCGCGCCAGCAGCGCGGCGGCAATCACGTTGCGCGGATTGGAAGTGTTGGTGCAGCTGGTGATGGCGGCGATGATCACCGCGCCATCGGGCAGCAGGCCTTCGGCTTCCTGCGCGCGTGCGCCGGCGAGGTTTCCGGCGATGCCGCGTTCGGCCAGGTCACTGACCGGCAGGCGGCGGTGTGGATTGGACGGTCCGGCCATGTTGCGCACTACGCTGGACAGATCAAAGTGCAGCGTGCGCTCGTACTGTGCATCTGCCAGGTCCGGGGCCCACAGGCCGGCGGTCCTGGCGTAGTTCTCCACCAGGGCGATCTGTTCCTCGGTGCGGCCGGTCAGGCGCAGGTAGTCCAACGTGTTGTCGTCGATGAAGAACATCGCCGCGGTGGCGCCGTATTCGGGCGCCATGTTGGAAATGGTGGCGCGGTCGCCAATGGTCAGCGCCGCGGCGCCTTCACCACGGAACTCCAGGTACGCGCCCACCACCCGCTGCTGGCGCAGGAACTCGGTCAGCGCCAGCACGATGTCGGTGGCGGTGATGCCAGGCTGCGGCTTGCCGCCCAGCTCGACGGCAATCATCTCCGGCGTACGCATCCACGAGGCACGCCCCAGCATCACGCTCTCGGCTTCCAGCCCGCCCACGCCGATCGCCACCACGCCCAGCGCGTCCACATGCGGGGTGTGGCTGTCGGTGCCCACGCAGGTATCGGGGAACGCGACGCCCCCGCCGTCATCAGTACGCTCCACGTAGATCACCGGCGACATCTTCTCCAGGTTGATCTGGTGCATGATCCCGTTGCCCGGCGGGATCACATCGACGTTCTTGAACGCCAGCTTGGTCCAGTCGATGAAGTGGAAGCGGTCGGCGTTGCGCCGGTCTTCGATCTCACGGTTGGTGGTGAACGCGTTCGGGTCAAAACCGCCGCATTCAACTGCCAGCGAGTGGTCGACGATCAGCTGCACCGGCACCACCGGGTTGACCTGCGCCGGGTCTCCGCCGCCTTCGGCGATCGCATCGCGCAGCCCCGCCAGGTCCACCAGCGCGGTCTGGCCGAGAATGTCGTGACAGACCACGCGCGCCGGGAACCAGGGGAAATCCAGGTCACGGCGGCGTTCGATCAGCTGCTCCAGATACGCATCGCGCATGTCCGGATCGGCGCGCCGCACGATGTTCTCGGCGTGCACGCGGGCCGTGTACGGCAGCGTGGCCCAGGCGCCGGAGCGGACGGCCTCAACCGCCTCGCTGGCGTCGTACCACTCGAGTTCGGTTCCGGGAAGGGGCTTGCGGTATCGGGTATTCATCGTGTCTCGCTGAAAGCAAAGGCTGGGGACTGCACAGGGATCAGGAACGCTGGTCGATCGGCACGAACTGCAGGTCTTCCGGCCCGGTGTAGTTGGCGCTGGGGCGGATGATCTTGCCGTCGATGCGCTGCTCGATCACGTGCGCGCTCCAGCCGGCGGTGCGGGCAATCACGAACAGCGGGGTGAACATCGCCGTGGGCACGCCCATCATGTGGTAGCTGACCGCGCTGAACCAATCCAGGTTCGGGAACATCTTCTTGGCGTCCCACATGGTCGATTCCAGGCGCTCGGCGATGGCATACATCTTCATGCTGCCCTGTTCTTCCGACAGCTCGCGGGCAACGGCCTTGATCACCTCGTTGCGCGGATCGCTGACCGTGTAGACCGGGTGGCCGAAGCCGATGATCACTTCCTTGCGCCCCACCCGCTCGCGGATGTCGGCCTCGGCCTCGTCCGGGGTTTCGTAGCGCTTCTGCACCTCGAAGGCGACCTCGTTGGCACCGCCGTGCTTGGGCCCGCGCAGCGCGCCGATGCCGCCGGCGATGCACGAATGCATGTCACTGCCAGTGCCTGCAATGACCCGGGAAGTGAACGTGCTGGCGTTGAACTCGTGCTCGGCGTACAGGATCAGCGAAGTGTGCATCGCCTTGACCCAGGACTCCGGCGCCGACTCGCCGTGCAGCAGGTGCAGGAAGTGGCCGCCGATCGAGTCATCGTCGGTTTCCACGTCGATGACCCGGCCGTTGTGGCTGAAGTGGTACCAGTACAGCAGCATCGATCCCAGGCTGGCCATCAGCTTGTCGGCGATGTCGCGCGCGCCCGGGTGGTTGTGATCGTCCTTCTCCGGCTGCACGCAGCCCAGCGCGGACACGGCGGTGCGCATGACGTCCATCGGATGGGCGGAAGCCGGCAGTTCCTCCAGCACGACCTTCACTGCGGCCGGGATGCCGCGCAGCGACTTCAGCTTGGCCTTGTAGGCACGCAGCTCGGCGGCGTTCGGCAGCTTGCCGTGCACCAGCAGGTGGGCGATCTCTTCGAACTCGCTGGTCCGGGCCAGGTCGAGGATGTCGTAGCCGCGGTAGTGCAGGTCGTTGCCGGTACGGCCGACCGTGCACAGCGCGGTATTGCCGGCGGCGGTGCCGGACAGGGCGACGGACTTCTTCGGCTTGAAGCCGGGGGCTGGGGTTGATTCGGTCATGGGTGTCTCCGGGGTTTCGCGGTGTGGCATCACGGCCATTGGTGGCCGGCGCGGATGGCTCAGGGCGTGCGTCGGGGCGTGCCCCGACCTACTTGAAGATGGCGTCCAGGCGCTGCTCGAAGGCGTGGTAGCCGATGCGCTCGTACAGCTCCTCGCGGGTCTGCATGGCATCGACCACGGACTTCTGATGGCCGTCGCGGCGCACCGCGGTGTAGACCGTTTCGGCAGCCTTGTTGGCGGCGCGGAAGGCGGACAGCGGGAACAGCTGGATGGCGACGCCGGCCGATGCCAGTTCCTCGCGCGAGAACAGCGGGGTGGCGCCGAACTCGGTGATGTTGGCCAGCACCGGCACCTGCACCGCGTCCACGAACTTGCGGTAGGTCTCCAGGTCATTCGCCGCCTCGGCAAAGATGCCGTCGGCGCCGGCTTCCACGCAGGCCAGCGCGCGCTCGATTGCGGCGTCCACGCCTTCCACCTGGATCGCATCGGTGCGGGCGATCAGGAAGAACTCCGGGTCGGTCTTCGCATCGGCAGCGGCCTTGATCCGGTCGACCATCTCGCCCCGGGACACGATTTCCTTGCCCGGCCGGTGGCCGCAGCGCTTGGCGCCCACCTGGTCCTCGATGTGGCACGCGGCGGCGCCGGCCTTGATCAGGCTCTTGATCGTGCGCTCTATGTTGAAGGCGCTGGGCCCGAAGCCGGTGTCGATATCCACCAGCAGCGGCAGGTCACACACATCGGTAATGCGGCGGACGTCGATCAGCACGTCTTCAAGGGTGTTGATGCCCAGGTCCGGCATGCCCAGCGAACCGGCCGCCACGCCGCCGCCGGACAGGTACACGGCACGGAAGCCGGCGCGCTTGGCCAGCAGGGCGTGATTGGCGTTGATGGCGCCGATCACCTGCAGCGGGGATTCTTCGGCGAGGGCGGCGCGGAAGCGCGCCCCGGGGGAGGCATTGGTCATCGGATACTCCTGCGGATGGGGATCGCGGCACCGGCCCGGGCCGGCCCCTGTCTGCGACTGGTGACAGGCTCGCACCAAACAACCTGTTGATCAATCTTGACCAATTGAATCAATATGTCGCCATGGAAGACGAATTCGTTCCCGCCGCCCGGGCCTGCGAGCTGCTGGGCATCACCCCGGCCACCCTCTACGCCTACGTCAGCCGCGGGCTGGTGCAGTCGCGCCCCGGCGCCGACCACCGCAGCCGTGCGTACCGCCGCAGCGACATCGACAAGCTGCTTGCGCGCAAGCGGGCGGGCCGCGGCGCAGCGCGCGGGGCGGCGCAGAGCCTGGACCGGGGGCTGCCGGTGATGGAAACCCGGATCTCGCAGATCCGCACGGACGGCCCCTGGTACCGCGGACGCTCCGCCGTGGAACTGGCCCGCTGCGGCGCCAGCCTGGAGGAAACCGCGCGCCTGCTCTGGGACTGCGGCGACGAGGATCCGTTCGCCCATCCGCAGGACCTGGCCTGGCCGGACACGGTGCACGCCGTTGCCGGAGACACCCGGTTGCGGCCGCTCGATCGCGCCATGGCCGCGATCCCGCTGCTGGCCCAGGACGTGCGCCATTCGTTCAGCTCCTCCGCCGCCGCGCGAAGGGCGATCGCCGCCACCCTGCTCCGCCAGAACGCCGCCCTGCTGGTGGGAACCCCACCTGGCAGCATGCCGGTGCATCGGCTGCTGGCGCAGCACTGGAAGCCGGGCGATGCCCGCTTGGAAGAGCTGGTGCGGGCGGCCCTGGTGCTGTGCGCAGAACACGAGCTCAACGTGTCCGCGTTCGCCGCGCGCGTGGTCGCTTCCACCGGCGCGCACCTGCACGCCACCGTGTGTACCGGGCTGGCCGCGCTGTCCGGACCGCGCCACGGCGGCGCCACCGAGCGCGCCCACGCCCTGATCGGCGAGGCCCTGGCGGCCTCCTCCCCGGCCGCGCACGTCACCTCGCGCTGGCAGCGTGGCGACGACCTGCCGGGCTTCGGCCACGCGCTGTATCCGCAAGGTGACCCGAGGGCGACCGAACTGCTCGCCATGCTCCGCCAGGCCCGCGGCGACTGCGACGCGATGCAGCGCATGGAACAGATCATCACCGGCGCGGAAGAAGCCAGCGGCCAGCGCCCCAACATCGACTTCATGCTGGCCGCGCTGTGCCACGCCCACGCCCTGCCCGCCGCGCCGGCCCTGGTCATGTTCGCCGCCGGCCGCCTGGCCGGCTGGCTGGCGCATGCGCTGGAGCAGCAGGCCTCCGGCCACCTGATCCGCCCGCGGGCGCGCTATGTTGGCGACCAGCCGGCTGCCGCGCCGGCCGGGGCGGATGCCCACGGCCCGGCGGCGGTCGACTGACGCACGCGGCAGGTCTGCTTCGCCCGGGCGGTCAGTCCGCCTCCGCGCGCGCCGCGTCCCCGCCGCGCGGCCCGGCATCGCGCACGTAGCGGTCAAACCAGGCCAGCATCTCGGCCACGAAATGCTCGTTTGATTCCTGGGCCGTATACCAGTGCGGCTCGAAGGGCAGCATCACCAAGCGCGTGGTCCCGCCGTTGCCGCGGATAGCCTGGAACAGGCGCGGCGACTGCAGGGCCTCGGTGCCGGGGTTGGCATCGTCGGCGCCGTGCACGATCAGCAGCGGCTCGTCGATCTTGTCGGCGTGGAAGAAGGTCGAAGCCTGGTCGTAGACCTCCGGGGCGGCCCAGAACGAACGGCGCTCGTTCTGGAAGCCGAACGGCGTCAGCGTCTTGTTGTAGCCGCCGCTGGAGGCCACTCCGGCCCGGAACAGGTCGCTGTGCGCCAGCAGGTTGGCCGCCATCAGCGCACCGTGGCTGTGGCCGGTGACGCCGATCCGGTCCGGATCCACCACGCCCAGTTCCACCGCTTTGCCCACCGCGGCCTCGGCATTGGCCACCAGCTGTTCGAGGTAGGTGTCGTAGGCGTTGCGCGGGTCGCCGACGATCGGGAAGGCGGCGTTGTCGATGATCGCGTAGCCGGCCAGCAGCAGCAGGCGGTAGTCGGACAGGCGGGTGAAGGTCTGTTCCGAGCCGCTCACCTGGCCGGCCGTGGACGGGTCGGCATAGTCCATCGGATAGGCGTAGAGGATGGCCGGAACCCGGGTGCCTTCCTGGTAGCCGGGCGGGGTGTACAGGGTGAACGACAGCTCCACGCCGTCCTCGCGGGCGTAGGTCACCAGGCGCTTGCGCACATCACGCACCAGCGGCGCCGGATCCGGGAAGCGGGTCAGCTGGCGCGGGGTGGAAGCGAACGCCGCCTCGCCTTCGGCCGCATCCGGCAGGGCATCGCCGAACTGGCGCAGGAACAGGTTGGGCGGGTCCACAGGCGACTGGTGCCAGGTCAGCAGGCGCGAGCTGTCGCCGTCGATGAAGCCGACGAAACTTTCGTAGGCGTCCGGTGCGCTGCGGAACAGCCGCGTGGTCTCGCCGGTGGCCAGGTCGTAGCGGTCCATGAACGGCCGGTTGCCCTGCGGGGTTGCGCCGGCGCCGGAAAGGAACAGCGCGCCGTCTTCCTTGTGCAGGACCGCGGCCCCGTTGGCCAGGCGCCGGTACCTGGGGTTGCCCGGGTCGGCGTAGCGTTCGTTGATTGAACGGTCCCACAGCACCCGACCCGGCGCCGCCGGATCGTCGAGGTCCTGCAGGTGGGTGGTCAGCCAGCTGCGGTTGGCGTCGTGCTCGTAGACCAGCGCACGGCCACCGTCGGCGAACCAGGCGGTGCCGGCATGGCGCTGCGCCAGCCGCGCGATTTCGCGCGGCTGGCCGGTGAACGGCGCCTCCAGCGTCAACAGCCGGTCGCGCTCGGGCACGTCGTTCTTCCAGTCGCCGCCGTCCAGCGCCTCGGCCCAGACCAGGGTCGCGGGCTGGTTCGCCCGCCAGGAGTGGCTGCGCGGGCCGGTGGCCACCCCGCGCACCGGCACCCGGTCGGCCACCGGCAGCTGCACCAGCGTGTGGGTGCGGCCGCTTTCCAGGTCCAGCACCACCACGTCGTGGGCAAAGCGGTTCCACGCGGTGACGTAGGAATACGGGCGCCTGAGCTCGTGCATCAGCACGTGGCGCCCGTCAGGCGCAGCGCTCACCCGGCCGATGACCGCAGGCCCGTGCACCGGCGTGACCCCGCCGCTGGCGACGTCCACGGTGGCCAGGCGCGCGGTGGCGTAGTGATCGAACAGCCTCTCGTCCTCGGGGCTGGACAGCGTGTCGCGCGCCTCGTAGGTGCTGCTTTCCCCACCGCCGTCGGTGGCGTCGGTGATCTCGGGACCGGGCGGGATTCCGGCCCTTTCCGGTGCCGGCCCCAGGTCCGCGGGCACCAGCTTCACCAGCAGGCGTTCACTGCCCCCCAGCCACTGCAGGCTGCTGTCCAGGATCGGATTGAGCTGCACGCCCTCGATGCGCCGCACCTGGCCGGTGGCGGCCTCGCCCACCCACAGCTCGACGCCGCTGGCGGTGGTGTTGTCGAACGCGAAGCGCTGGCCGTCGGGTGACCACGAGGCGAACCCGGGGCACGCACCCTCGGGCAGGGTCACCGGGGTCTCGGCGCCCGTGGCCAGGTCGAACAGGCTGAAGCCGTCCAGGCAGGTGCGGATGCCGTAGCCGCTGGAGCGGTCGTGGCGGCTGTGGTTTGCCGGCGTGATCCGCACGCCGGCCAGCCGCAGGTGCGGCTCGGCCACGCGCCCGATCGAAGGATGCGGCGACTGCTGCACAAGCAGCGCGCGGCTGCCGGTGGGGTCGATCGACGGTGAAGGATTGAGCGGCGCGCGCATCACCCCGAGCAGGGGCTCGGGCGGCTGCATGTAACCGCTTGCGGCGTCCGTACCGTCCCCGGCCATTGCTGCCGCCGGAAATCCCGCCCCGCCGGCAAGCAGGCATGCCGCCATCGCCGTCCCCGCCATGCTCCACGCTTTCACTACCCGCATCCCTTGATCTCCCCTTGCTCCGGCCAACCAGTGGGCCGCTCCAATGCTTTTACACGCCAGCGGCGGAATACTTCAACCGACGCCGCTCCCGACGCCGGCGCACGCGCGTCAGGGTAGCAGCCGCCCGCCACCTGATCCGGCCCCGGCGAGGTATGTTGGGACAGCCATCACCACAGCCTGGTCCGAACGGGACGGCCACGCTTCCGCTATCCAAAGGAAACAACACATGCTTGCCAGACTGCCGCTGCCGCTGCTGCTTTGCGCGCTCGCCATCATCGCTGCCTGCGCCGCGGATGCGCCCGCGCGGACACCTCCGGTCGCAACCGCTGAAACAGCCGTTCCGGCAGCCCCCGGATGGCTCGGTGAGCTGGAACAGCTGTACGACCGTTCACTGCGGGTGGACGGGCTTGAGTCACGCAGTTTCTCGCCGGAGCAGTGGTGGCAGGTGGCCACGCCGCTGCTGGCCGAAGGCCGCGGCTTCGCCGTCGAGGAGATCGGCAGCAGCGCCGAAGGCCGTCCGCTGCGCCACGCGCAGTGGGGCGAAGGCGATACCCGGGTGCTGCTGTGGTCGCAGATGCACGGCGATGAAAGCACCGCCTCGATGGCGCTGGCCGACCTGTTCCACTTCCTCGGCGCCCACCCCGACCACCCGCTGGTGGCGAAGCTGCGCGAGCACACCAGCCTGCACTTCTTCCCGCTGGTGAACCCGGATGGCGCCGCCCGCTTCCAGCGCCGCAACGCGCAGGGAGTGGACATCAACCGCGACGCCCGCGCCTTGGCCACACCGGAAGCACGGGCGCTGAAGGCATTGCGTGACCGGATCGAACCCGAGTTCGGCTTCAACCTGCACGACCAGCGACCGGGCTACCGCGCCGGCGACAGCGACCGCGGCGTGGCCATCGCCCTGCTCGCACCGCCGTTCGATGAAGCCCGCGGCGTGAACGACGTCCGCAGCCGCGCCATGCACGTGGCCGCGGCGATGCGCATTGCGCTGGAGCCGCACATCGCCGGCCATATGGGGCGCTGGGATGACACCTTCAATCCACGCGCCTTCGGCGATCTCATGACCGCCTGGGGGACCAGCACGGTGCTGGTGGAATCGGGAGGCATCGAAGGCGACCCTGAAAAGCAGGCCGTGCGCCGGCTGAACTTCATCGCCCTGGCCGCGGCCCTGGATTCGATCGCCTCCGGCAGCTACGCCGATGCGCCGCACGCGCTTTACACCGATCTGCCGGAAAACGGCCGCGTCTACCCCGACCTGCTGATCCAGGGCGCCACCATCGCCGTCCCCGGCCTGCCGCCGCTGCGGGCCGACGTGCTGGTCAACTTCCAGCACCCGCTGGCCGGGCGCGGCGGACGCATCACCGACATCGGAGACCTGGCCGAAACCGGGGCCCGCCACACCGTGGACGCCAGCGGGCTGTACATCGTGCCGATGGCAGACGACAGCGACGCGAAGACCAGCGCCACCATCGCTGTCGGTTCAGCCGCCCGTTTCCACCTCAGCCGCGACGCGGCTGCCAGCGATCCCGTCTGGACCCTGGATCGCGACATCGACCCACGCGACCCAATGCCGTAGGTCGGCCCTACGTGGCCGACGCGAGACGTCCGATTCGGGGGACTGGACCACCACCTCCCTTCTTCACCCGGTAGGAGCG
>NZ_JBSVRG010000013.1:0-58382 GCF_054052045.1 Luteimonas sp. A277 | reverse complement strand
CGACGCCGATCGAGATGGCCTGGTGGAGACGGTGGCCGGTGCCCTGCTGGGCGGCGTGCGCAGTCCGGTCCTGGAGCGCGCCTTCGAGTACTGGAAGAGCGTCGACCCTGGCGTGGGGGCACGCATCGAGCAGAAGGTGAGATCCGGGAGTGCTCCCGAGCCGGCGGCGGGCATGGGCGAGAGCTGAGTAGACACGCGCCGGCAGGCGCACGATGACCGTGGACCCGGCTACCTGGATACACAGGCAGCCGGGCTTTCATCCATCACCGGTGACGTAGCGACCACTGAAGCAGGATTCCGGGCCAGGCGCGATACCCAGGCAGCATCAGCCAACAGACGACGGCCAACCGCGATCAGGTCGAACTCCTCTTGCTCGATCCGCTCGGCCAAGCGCGTCAAGTCTGGTTCGCTGCTCGGTAGTCCAGTCGGCTCAAGCCCAACCGAGCCGACTGCGATAGTAGTCTCGTCCAAAGCGCGGCGGATGGCGTTCTCGAAGACGTCCTGCGACTGGGCGCCGGAGACGGCGACCCGCCCATTGAAAATCACTGCCGGCACTCCCCGGTTGAGCCATTCACGCTCCGGTGTCGTTGCAGCGCATTGCGACGAGTCACCGCGATGCACAGCGGAAAGTGATTGTATCGATTTCAGAAACAATGAATCGGCACTTGCCCGGTTTTTGGCACGCTTCTCGCGACATAGACTGCAATCATCGAATCCACTCCACGCAGGAGAACATCATGATTGAACGTCGCCCCTTCAACAGCCTCGGCGGAGCCAACCACGGTTGGCTTGACGCCAAGCACCACTTTTCCTTCGCCGAGTACCACGACCCAAAGCGCGTCCATTGGGGCGCACTGCGCGTCTGGAACGACGACACCATCCAGGCGGGAACCGGCTTCCCGCCGCACGCACACGCCGACATGGAAATCATCACCTACGTCCGCGAAGGCGCCATCACCCACGAGGACAACCTGGGCAACAAGGGACGCACCGAAGCCGGTGACGTCCAGGTGATGAGCGCGGGCAGCGGTGTCCGCCACTCCGAGTACAACCACGAACCGGGTACCACACGAATTTTCCAGATCTGGATCATCCCGAACCAGCAGGGGCGCCCTCCTTCCTGGGGCGCCAAGCCCTTCCCCAAGGGCGCGCGCTCGGGACGCTTCATCACCCTGGCCAGCGGCATCGAAGGCGACGACGATGCACTGCCGATCCGCACCGACGCACGGGTCCTTGGCGCCACGCTCAAGGCCGGTGAAACCACCGAATATCGCTTCGCAGGCAGCGGTCGCTACGGCTACCTTGTGCCGGCCAAGGGCAAGGTCGAAGTCGACGGCGTGGTCCTTGACGCCCGCGATGGCGCCGCCATCAGCGAGGTGGAAAGCATCCGCGTGACTGCGATTGAGGATGCCGAGCTCGTGCTGGTCGATACCGCGGCCTGACCGCCTGCCGCCCACATCGAGTCCGTGATGACCGTGGCCGAGGCCATAACCTGCAACAGCGACCATAGTGGTCGCCTTGCAACCCAGGGGGACGATAATGAAAACATACAAAGTGGGCTACCTGATTGGAAGCCTCGCGAAGGAATCGATCAACCGCAAGCTCGCCCAGGCGCTGTTCAAGCTTGCGCCGCAGCAGCTCCAGTTCCACGAGATTTCCTTCAAGGACCTGCCGCTGTACAGCTATGACTACGACGCCGATTACCCGGAGGTCGGAAGCAAGTTCAAGAAAGCCATCGAAGGCTCCGATGCGATCCTGATCGTGACCCCGGAGTACAACCGTTCGATTCCCGGCGGGCTCAAGAATGCTATCGACTGGGCCAGCCGCCCCTGGGGCACCAACTCCTTCGCCAACATCCCCTCCGGCGTGATCGGCACCTCGCCCGGCGCGATCGGCACGGCGGTGGGCCAGCAGCACCTGCGCAGCATCCTCGGCTTCCTCAACTCGCCGCAGATGAACTCACCGGAGGCCTACATCCAGTTCAAGGATGGCGTGCTCAACGACGCCGGCGAGGTCGCCGACGCATCGACCGCCGAGTTCCTGCGCGGCTATCTCAAGGAATTCCACGAATTCGTGGCGCGGGTGCTGACGGTTCTGCCGCGCGGCGCGTGATACGCCCGCGGAATTGACGCAGGTGGCGGGAGCCCGACGATGGAGGTACTGAACGAACTGCTTTCGACCTACGGTCTGTGGCTCGTCTTCATCGTCGTGCTGCTCGACCAGGGCGGGATCCCGATTCCCGCGTGGCCGCCGCTCGTGGTCGCCAGCGCGCAGGCCGCGGAGCGCCTGGAACCCGTGTGGCCCATTCTGCTAGCGGCCACCGCGGCGGCGCTGCTGGCCGACATGCTGTGGTACCTCGCCGGGCGCCGACACGGCGCCCGCATGCTGCGCCTGATCTGCCGCGTCTCGCTCTCTCCCGACAGCTGCGTATCCAGCACCCGCGCGATCTACGCGAAGTGGGGTCCGCCCTCGCTGATACTGGCCAAGTTCATCCCCGGCTTCGCCGCGGTCGGCACCACGCTGGCCGGCCACCAGCGCACGCCGCTGGGCCGCTTTGCGATCTATGACGGCACCGGGGCGATGCTCTGGGCGGGTGTCGCGATCGCGATGGGCGTGGTGTTCCACGACGCGGTCAACGAAGCACTGCTGACCCTGGAGTCTCTGGGACGCGTCGGGATTGGCCTGGTGCTGGTGGCATTGCTGGTGTTCGTCCTGCGCAAGGTCTGGAAGCGCCACCTGTTCCTGCGCGAGCTGCGCATGGAGCGCATCTCCGTGTCCGACCTGCACGCGCTGATGGAGCATCCCGAAAAACCGCTCGTCGTGGACGTCCGCACCGACGCCGAACGTGCCGAAACCGGATGGATTCCAGGCGCGGTCCACGCGACCCGGGTGGCCGACCTGGTGTCCAGCGTCAGCGGCGAAGTGGTGGTCTATTGCGACTGCCCGAACGAAGCTTCAGCCGCACGCGTGGCCAGCCAGCTCAAGCAGCTCGGCTTTGGCCGCGTACGACCGCTGGCGGGTGGGCTGGAAGCCTGGCGCTTGCACGGCCTGCCAATGGAGACCCGCCAGCGTCAACCCGGCATCACGTAACCACAGCGACATTCCGTTGGTGCGATAGTCGCCCTTTGCGATTCGCCCACCCTGACAGGAGGCTTCACCATGATTGAACTCATCATCCAGCAGCGCCGCCGCGACCTGGGCGCCTTCGAAGTCGGCCGCGTGCTGCCATTCGCCAAACGCCGCATGATCGGGCCTTACATTTTCTTCGATCGCATGGGTCCCAAGGAGATCGAGCGGGGCCTGCCGCGTGAAGCCGATGTGCGCCCGCATCCGCATATCGGCCTGTCAACGATCACCTACCTGTTCGATGGCGAGATCATGCATCGTGACAGCGTCGGCTCCGAGCAGCCGATCCGGCCGGGCGAGGTCAACTGGATGACCGCAGGCAGCGGCATCACCCACTCCGAGCGGTTTGAAGAGCTGCGCGCGAACGGCGGCCCGATGGACGGCATCCAGGCCTGGGTAGCGCTGCCCAATGAGCGCGAAGAGATGGATCCAGGCTTCTGGCACTACGCCAGCGATGCGCTGCCGGTATTCAACGGCGATGGCGTCGTCGGTCGCCTGATCGCCGGGCGCCTGGCCGGCGTGGAGTCGCCGGTGAAAGTCGACTCGCCGCAGTTCTACGTGCACTGGCAGCTGCGGGCCGGCACGCGGACTTCGTTGCCGCCGGAATACACCGAGCGCGCGGTCTACGTGGCCAGAGGCGAGGTCGAAGTATCTGGCCAGCGCGTGGAGGTGGGCAGCATGGCAGTGCTGGCGCCCGGCAAGACTGCCGACATCACCGCACTGAGCGACGCGGTGGTGATGGCCCTGGGCGGCGAGCCGGTGGGCCCGCGCTACATCGACTGGAACTTTGTGTCCTCGTCGAAGGAGCGGATCGAGCAGGCGCGGGCCGACTGGGCCGCCGGGCGGATGAAGCTGCCCGACATGGACCATGAGGAGTTCATCCCGCTGCCGGCAAAGTTCGGCGCGGCCCCGGAACCCATGTCCTGACAGGGATTCCAGCGGGCCACGCCTTGCCTGCTCCTGCGCTTACGGCGCCGGGGCGAACCTCACCCGAGTGGACACGGCCACCTCGTCCGGGATGATCGACAGGTCGGCCCAGGTGCCGCCGCCGACATCGAAGGCCAGGCGGCTGATCCTGGCCCGGCCGGCAAGCGCGGGCCTGTCACCGGAAGTCAGGGTGAATTCGAGCGTCACCGGCTTCTTCACTCCGCGCAGCTCCAGCACGCCGTCGGCGCTGTAGTTGTCACCACCCAGGTGGCTGAAGCCTTCGGCCGTGTAGCGCGCCTGGGCAAACCGGGCCACGTTGAAGAACGCGCTGCCCTGCAGCGTGCTGTCGCGGTCGGCGTTGTCGGTGCTGGCACCGGCCAGCGGGATGGTCACGTCAAGCCTGGCGTCCTGTGGGCGGGCCGGATCGAAACTCATGGTGGTGCGGAAGCCGGGAAAGCTGCCGACGAAGGTGTCGCCCTGGTACTCGCTGGCGAAGGTGAGCGCGCCGCCCGCCTGGACGTAGTCAGCGGCCGAGACGGACGGGGCTGCGGCCATTGCGGCGGCCATCGAGAGGGGCAGGATCAAGGTGCGGATATTGAAGGTCATGTCAGTTCTCCAGGGTGTGTTGGGTAGTTCCGGGCGCGCGCACCGACCGCGGCAGCATCCGCCGCAGGGTGTCGTCTCGCTGGATGAAGTGGTGATACAGGGCGGCGCCGGCGTGGGCAGCAACCAGCAGCAGGAGCAGCCAGAAACCGGCCACGTGCACCTGCCTGGCCAACTCGGCCAGTTCCATGTCGCGGCCTGCAATGGCCGGCAGGTTGAACAGCTTGAACCACTGCAGCGGATAGCCGGAGGCCGAGTTGAAGAGCCAGCCGCTCAGCGGTATGGCGAACATCAGCACGTACAGCGCGATGTGGGTCACGTCGGCGACACGCGCCTGCCAAACCGGTGTCCCCGACAAGACCCTGGGGCTCCCGGCGAACAATCGCCAAGCCAGGCGCGTCGCCACCAGTACGAGCAGGGTGAGCCCCAGCGACTTGTGCAGCGCATAGGCTTCAATCATTGCCGGGCTCGGCTCCATGTCCACCATGGTCAGGCCCAGCCAAGCCAGCCAAACCAGCAGCACCAGGATGCCCCAGTGCATCAGCTGGCTGACAAATCCCCAGCGGTGTTCCGAATTTCGCAATGACATGAGGCCTCCGTTCAATGAATGCGGCGAACCGCGACGGAACCATTGTCATTGCCGACAGCACGGAGATAAACCGTATTACACCAACATCATTGTTTCCAATATGGATCCAATCAGGGCCAAGTCTTTCCCGATGGAGCGCAATCAGGTACGACAACTGTCGCCAAAATGTAGACAGTGATGTTCAAACCGAGGCCTTTTCAGGCAAAACCGGGACAATATCATTGGGTGTGTGGCCAGCAGCCGGACCGTCCGGCTGGCGCCCTCAATCACACACCCCCGGAGCACCCATGAACCAGCGTATTTCCTGCGGCATCCTCGCCGCCGCCCTTCTCCTCTCCTCGGTCTATGCAGTCGCCACTCCGGTGACCTACAAGATCGACCCGACCCATACCGACGTGGTGGCCCAGTGGAACCACTTCGGATTCTCCAACCCAATCGCCCACTTCGGCCAGGTGGACGGCACGATCACCTATGACCCGGACAATGTCGCCGCCTCCCGCGTCGAGGTTGTCCTTCCCCTCGCCGGCCTCTCTTCCCACGTGGCGGCTTTTGATGAGCACCTGCGCAGCGCCGACTTCTTCGACGCGGACAACTACCCGCAGGCCACCTTCAAAAGCACCTCTGTGCGCTCTGCCGGCGACGACAAGCTGGCGATCACCGGCGACCTGACCATCAAGGGCATCACACGTTCGGTGGTGCTCGACGCCAGCATCAACACCATCGGCGAGAACCCGATGAACAACCAGCCCACCGCCGGATTCGACGCGGTGGCGACCATCAGGCGCACCGACTTCGACCTGGGCCTGTTTGCGCCGCACGTCAGCGATGAAGTGCAACTGCGCATCACCACCGAAGCCTCCGTGCCGACAGAAGACAGCTGAGCAATTCAGCAGTTGCCAAGCCGCGGCAGCCTGGACGGGCGCCGCGGCTTTTTGCGTACTGGTGCTGGTCGCAAGGCGCGCTGGCATCGTTACCCGCGTTCAAGCTGGATGCCTTCGGGCCGCTTCAGGCCAGCCGGCACCACCAGGCCCGGCAGTCCAGTCTCAGGGAGTTGTCGTATTGCATCATCCGATACCGCGCCGGGTTGGGCGGCTTCGGACATGGAAGTTATGCCGTGGCGTTCCGATTGCCTGCGCTTTGAAGTCGGGCATGCATCGCACGGATGCGGTCATTGCGGGACGTATCCCCCATTGCATCAGTGCCCGGCTTGTCCTTCCGCCGCTTGGCTTGCGCATCAGAGTGCCGCCACGCGGTCTTTTCTTGCGCAAGCACCGTCCGGGCCATCGCGCGGAAGCCGTGCCCGGTCATGGTGTCGGAGTCAAAGCCCATCCGCCGAAGCGCCGCGTTAATGGTGTTTTCGGACATGGGGCGACCCTTGCCCCTGACGCTTGGGAAAACATACCCCCCCCCGGTCAACGGTTGCAGGTCGCGCAGGATTGCCACCGCCTGCGATGCAAGCGGGACAATGTGCGCCTGCCCGGTCTTGCTGGCAGCAAAGCGCCATTCCCCCGCGTCCAGGTCGATATCAGCCCAGCGCGCCGTCCGCAGTTCCCCCGGTCGCACAAACACCAGCGGGGCAAATTTCAGCGCCGCTTCGACTGGCGGGGTTCCCTGGAACCGACGGAAAGCCTCTTTGCCCGTATCGCCAGCAGTTCCCGTGCTACGGCGTCAAAGCTGTTTGCCACCTTGTCCGCCGCTGCCGCGCGCTGCGCCTTGCGATGCTCACCGGGGTCAACCCCGCTAGCCAGCAGCTTGCGGGCTTCCGCGTGGCGCTCGCGGGCTTCGGCCAACTCGACTTCCGGATACGCCCCCAGCGCCAGCCGCTTTTCCTTGCCTTCATAGCGGTATTTCCATCGCCATAGCTTGCCGCCTGACGGGGCGACTTCCAGATCCGTCAAACAAGCGCTGCGGCCTGGCAGCAGGCCTTGCCTTGCGGATTGCTACGTCAGTCAAGCGCATGGGGGCATCCTCTCTGGGGGCATCGGGGCGATTTGCCCCAGCCATGCCCCCATATGCCCCCGGATTGCAAACGATGCCCCCGGACGCTACCGGACTACAGACAAGAAAAAACCCCGGCCGTTGCGGGGTTTTCTGCACTTCGCGGGATGTCATTGGACTGTTATTTGGTGGGCCCACCAGGATTCGAACCTGGAACCAAAGGATTCGCTTTCCCGGGCGTTTCCGCCCGGCGCGGACTATCTCATCACCCTCAGCCGTCGCTGGTGGGGTGCGGGACGCTCCAGCCTGTTATCAAGGGCACTCAAGCCCTCAGGTAGTCTCTGCACCTTCCGGCGGTGTACCACCGGCTTGGCTCAGGGTTGCCACCGTCCGGCATCGCTGCCGCCGCTGAGGTTCCCCTGAATTCATCCCGTTTTTCCACCGGCCCTTACGGTACCGGGGTCACCTTCCGATGAGTCCTCTGCTCTAACCATTGAGCTATAGGCCCGTTGTCGTCCAATTCTACTCATACATCCGCACTCGCAATTCAGATTATGATCATTTGATGGAATCCAGCAAGGCATGCGTCACCTGTAAAAGTCCCCTTGGCGGGCGTCAGCGGCGATTCTGTTCGCGGAGGTGCAAGAACGCCGATACGAATATTCGACACCAGAACTATGCCAGTCAGCAGGCGCGCGGTTTCAAGAGAAAATTGCAGATGATCACGGAGGCGGGCGGCAGCTGCACTCGGTGTGGATATCGCAGGAACATCGCTGCACTCACCTGGCACCACCTCGACCCCCACACCAAGAGTTTCAATTTGGATCTACGCGCGCACTCCAATCGAAGCGAAGCCGATATTCGCGCCGAACTGACCAAGTGCATCTTGCTGTGTGCGAACTGCCACGCTGAGGAACACTTTCCGTCCTTGGCGTTATCGGACTGACCTACGAAGGAAATTTGTGTGTCAATCACGTCCGCTACGCGGCACGAACGGCAGCGCGTTGTGGGCATGGGTTGCAGCCACCGCCGCCTGGCCCACGGCCACGGCAATCTGGTTGAGGCCACTGACCACATCGCCAATGGCATAGAGACCGGGGCGGCTGGTCTGCTGGTGGCTGTCCACCTGGAGCTCGCCTTCCTCACCGGCCTGCAGGCCCCAGTCCGCGACCAGCGCGTTGCGGCCCTCATAGCCGAGATAGGGATAGACAGTGTCGAAGGCGGTCGTGGTGCCGTCCGCGGCGTGCCAGATGCAACGGCTGCCGTCGTAGGCCAGCCTGCCTCCGGGGGAGAACACCTCCACGCCAAGCTCCTGCATTTCTGCGGCGGATTTCGGATCCAGTTCGCCGTCCTCCGGCAGCAACACCACCCGTCGCGCGTACCCGCGCAGGAAGCGGGCATGGCCCGGCAGCGTCCTGGCCGGGCCGTATATCCCAATACGGGAATCGCGGGCCTCGTAGGCGTCGCAGACGGCGCACAGACGCAGGGCGCCGCTGGCAATCGCCTCTTCCGCCCAATCGCCCGCGGGCAGGCGATCGGCCAGTCCCGTGGCAAGGATCACCTTCTTCGCCTGCCAGCCTTCATCGCCGGCCAGCACGGTGTATCCGCCTTCCGTCCGCTGCAGGCCATCCGCCCGCGCCCGCACGATCTTCGCACCCACTCCTTTCGCCTGCTCGCGCATGCGCTGCAGCAGCTCGGTGCCGGCCACCCCCTGCGGGAAACCCGGGCAGTTGTGGCTCTCGGGAATGTAGCGGGCGCGGCTGTCGCCGGCGTCCAGCACCACCACGCTGCGCAGGAACCGGCGCAGGTACGTGGCCGCGGTCAGTCCCGCCGGCCCGCCGCCGATGATTGCCACGTCCACCCGTTCCGCCATGTCGACCTCCTGCCTTGTTTGCGGCCAGAGCATTGCAGGAAGTCCATGGGCGGGATGTGCAGAGCGCGGTGGGGTGAGCCGTGCCGCCGGGAAGCTCCCTGTCCGCAAGCCGAGCCCCGCCGTGGTCGGGAGGCCTTTGCAGCGAAGTAAAGGAGGAGGAATCCGCCATCGGCGGATTCCGGGGGACATGAGCAGCAAAGGCCTCCCGGCCGCGGCGGGGCCCCTCAGCTCACCGCGAGTCAAAAAAGAAGCCCGCACAAGGCGGGCTTCCAAAAGTATTGCAGTAGCGCCTGGCGTCAGTCGATATCCAGGAAGCTCCGCAGCTGCTCCGAGCGGCTCGGGTGACGCAGCTTGCGCAGCGCCTTGGCCTCGATCTGGCGGATGCGCTCGCGGGTGACATCGAACTGCTTGCCGACCTCTTCCAGCGTGTGGTCGGTGTTCATGTCGATGCCGAAGCGCATGCGCAGCACCTTGGCTTCACGCGGCGTCAGCCCGGCCAGCACCTCATGCACGGTCTCGGACAGGTTGATGTTGGTGGTGTTGTCCATCGGCGACTCCACGTTGGTGTCCTCGATGAAATCGCCCAGGTGCGAGTCCTCGTCGTCGCCGATCGGGGTCTCCATGGAAATCGGTTCCTTGGCGATCTTCATCACCTTGCGAACCTTGTCCTCGGGCATCTCCATTTCCTTGGCCAGCTCCTCCGGCGTGGCCTCGCGGCCGTACTGCTGGAGCATCTGGCGGGAAATGCGGTTCAGTTTGTTTATGGTCTCGATCATGTGCACCGGGATACGGATGGTGCGCGCCTGGTCGGCGATCGAGCGGGTGATCGCCTGGCGGATCCACCACGTGGCATAGGTCGAGAACTTGAAGCCGCGGCGGTACTCGAACTTGTCCACCGCCTTCATCAGACCGATATTGCCTTCCTGGATCAGGTCCAGGAACTGCAGCCCGCGGTTGGTGTACTTCTTGGCGATCGAGATGACCAGACGCAGGTTGGCCTCCACCATCTCCTTCTTCGCCTTGCTGGCCTTGGCTTCGCCATAGGCCATGGTGCGGTTGATTTCCTTCAGCTCCGGCAGGGTGACGCGTATTTCCTTCTCGAGCGCGATCATCGACTCCTGCTCGGCGATGACCTGATCCCTCACCTCGCGCAGTCCGGATGCCCACTTCTGCTTGCGCTTGAGCATCTCGTCCACCCAGTCCAGGTTGGTCTGGTTGCCGTCCCACACGCGCAAGAAGTCACGGCGCGGCATCTTTGCCACGCGGGTGGTCAGGTGCAGCACCTGGCGCTCATGGCTGCGCACGCCGTTGGCGGCCTCGCGCAGGCGCTTGACCAGCACGTCGACGAACGGCAGCGGCAGCTTGAAGATCACGAACGCCGCGGCCATTTCCTCACGCAGCTTGATCACCGACGCGTGCTCGGAACCGTGCTTGGCGTGGGCACGCTCGAACTTGGCGTAGAAATCCGCCAGCTCACCGATGCAGCGCGCGATCTCTTCGGGATCGGGCCCGGTGGGAGCGGCTTCCTTCTCCTCCTCCTCGTCCTCGGCCTCGACCTCCGCGTCGTCGTCGCCTTCCGCGGTGGCGTCCTCGACCACGCCCGCTTCTTCCGCCTCTTCCTCGGCAGCTGCCTCGGCCTCGGCAGCCAGTTCCTCGAGCACGTAGTCGTTGAAGCCGGCAATGATTTCGGGCAGGCGCTTCTTGCCTTCCGTGTGCAGCTCGTAGTCTTCCAGCAGCTGCTGGACCGTCGATGGGAAGGTGCCCAGCGAGGCCAGCATCTCGTTCAGGCCTTCCTCGATGCGCTTGGCGATCTCGATCTCGCCCTCGCGGGTGAGCAGCTCCACCGTACCCATTTCGCGCATGTACATGCGCACGGGGTCGGTGGTGCGGCCGCCTTCGGCGTCGAGCGCGGTCAGCGTTGCAGCAGCTTCTTCGGCAGCGGTGTCGTCGACATCGCGGTTGCCGCCGGACTCGCCGGCCAGCAGCAGCGTTTCGGCGTCGGGAGCGGTCTCGTGGACCTCGATCCCCATGCCGTTGATCATGCCGATGATGTCTTCCAGCTGCTCCGGATCAACCAGATCGTCGGGCAGGTGGTCGTTGACCTCGGCGTAGGTCAGGTAGCCCTGCTCCAGACCTTTGCTGATGAGCTTTTTAATGTCGGACTGTGGCGCCTGACGGTCGATGGCCATAGGGGAGTGCTACCAATATTGAGAATGGAAAAAAACGGAACCCGTAATTATACCAGCCACGTCGGTTTCCTGCGGAATCCGGGCGGCGTACGGGGCGATTGTCCGCCTTGTTCAGGCGCGAAGCAGGAACGTTACCGGGCCGTCGTTGGCCAGGCTTACCACCATATGGGACCCGAAGCGGCCGATTTCCACCCCTGGGGGGTGATTTTCCCGGCTGCAGGCTACCAGACGGTCGAAAATACGTTCAGCTTCTTCGGGTGGAGCGGCTGTGCTGAAGCCCGGACGCATGCCCGAACGGGTATCGGCCGCCAGGGTGAACTGGCTCACCAGCAGCAATCCGCCACCGGTATCGGCCAGCGAGCGGTTCATCCGCCCGGCTTCGTCAGCGAACACCCGGTAGCCCAGCAACCGGGTGGTCATGCGCTCTATCTGGGGATCACCATCGCCCGGTTCAATCCCCACCAGGGCCAACAGCCCGGGCCCGATCGCTCCGACGGTCTGGCCGTCGACGCTGACGCTGGCATGGGTGACGCGCTGGATCAGGGCAAGCATGGCGGGAGCGGGCGGAAGGAAGCGCTGCATCTTACCGCTGTATAGACTTGGCCGATGGCCCGTTTCGCTTCCGCACTGCTGTACCTGTTTGCCACCGCCCTCGGGCGCCTGCCGTGGTCGCTGCTGTACCGGCTCGGCGACGCCCTGGCCGCGCTGGCGCAGCGTCTGGACACGCGCGAAAGCCATGTGGCCCGGGTCAACCTGCAGATCGCCTATCCGCAGATGCTGGCCTCCGAGCGCGAGGAATGGCACCGCGCGATCCTGCGCACCACCGCGCGCCAGTTCCTGGAAACACTGCGCTTCTGGACCCGTCCCCACGCCGGGAACCTGGCCCTGATCCGCCAGACCCAGGGGTTGGAACTGTTCGACGCCGCGCTGGCATCAGGCAAAGGCCTGATCGTGGCCGCGCCGCACTACGGCAACTGGGAGCTGCTGAACCAGTGGCTGGCATCGCGCACCCCGATCTCGGTGCTCTACCGTCCGCCCGAGGCGGAAGTGGGAGAAGCCTTCCTGCGCCGGGTCCGCGCCGACGCGGGTGCTCAGGTGACCCAGATCCGCGCAGATGGCCCCGCCGCCGTGCGCCACCTGCTCAAGCTGCTGCGCGCCGGCGGCGTCACCGGGATCCTCCCCGACCAGCAGCCCAAGGCCGGGGAAGGCGAATACGCGCCGTTCTTCGGCATGGCCGCGCTGACCATGACCCTGCTCGGCCGGCTGGCCTCGCGCACCGGGGCCACGGTGCTGTTTGCCTATTGCGAGCGGATCGGCCCCGGACCGGAGTTCGCCCTGCGGTTCGAGGCAGCGCCCGCGGCCATCGCCGATCCCGACCCGCAGGTGGCCACCACCGCGCTCAACGCCGCGGTCGAGCGCATCGCCCGGCGCGATCCCGCCCAGTACCAGTGGACCTACAAGCGCTGGCGCTGGCGCCCGGCCGGCAGCAACGAGCCCAACCCCTACGAACGGGACCGCACATGATCGAGTTGGACGACCTGGGCCTGTCCGGCCCGCGCGAAGCGGACGCGGGCGGCGACTGGCAGCCGCTGCCACGCCGGGCGCGGCCGCTGTTCATGCTGTCCGGGGCGCTGGGCATCGGCGTGCCCACGCTGGTCGCGCTGGGCATCGCCAACGGGATCCTGGTCTCCACGCAGCGGCCGCCTTTCGTGGTGACAACCGCGTTGGTTTGGCTGGCATTGATCGCACTCGGCGCGTGGACCGGTTTGCGCCGCTACCGCTACACCTGGTGGCTGCTGGACGAGGACGGCTTTGCCCTGCGCCGGGGACGCATGTGGCGCAGCGAAACCCGCGTGCCCTCCTCGCGGGTGCAGCATCTGGATATCCGCCGCGGCCCGCTGGAGCGGCGCTTCCGCCTGTCGACCCTGCTGGTCCATACCGCCGGCACCCGCCAGCACGCCGTGGCCGTGCCGGGACTGGACGCGGACGACGCCGAGCGCCTGCGCGACCACCTCGCCCGCCGGGTCGAAAACGATGACGACGACGCCTGAGCCGGCCGCGGGCGCGACCACGCTGCCCACCCAGGAGGAGCGGCGCCTGCACCCGGCCTCGTGGCTGTTCGTGCTGGTGGGCAACATCAAGCAGTTCATGGTCCCGCTGCTGGCCCTGCTGATCTTCGGCGGGCGCGGCGAGGACAGCTGGCAGCTGATGGCCGCGGGCGTGGCCGCCGTGGTGCTGGTGACCGCCGCCGTCTGGCGCTACTTCACCTGGCGCTACCGGATCGGCGAGGACAGCCTGTTCGTGCGCAGCGGCCTGCTGGAACGCAGCCTGCGCCAGATCCCCTTCAGCCGTATCCATGACGTGGCCGTGCACCAGACCCTGCTGCACCGGGTGTTCCAGGTGGCCGAAGTGCGGCTGGAATCGGCCAGCGGCGACAAGCCGGAAGCGGTGATGCAGGTGCTGCAGCTGGACCAGGCCCTGGCGCTGGAACGCCTGATCCGCCGCCGCGGCGAGGCTGTTTCCACTGCGGAAAACGCGGAGCAGGCGCAGCAGGGAGACACCCTGCTGGCCCTGTCCACCGCCGAGGTGGTGCGCCTGGGCCTGATCTCCAACCGCGGCATGGTGGTGGTCGCCGGCGCGATGGCGGTGGCGTGGCAGTTCCTGCCCGATGACGATACCGCCGAGTCCATGGCGCGCCTGGCGCGCGAGGCCTTCGGCCATGCCGGCAGCCTTGTGCCCGGATGGACCGGCATGGTCCTCGGCGCGGTCATGATCGGCCTGGCCGCACTCATCGCCCTGCGGGCGCTGTCGGTGGTGCTGGCGCTGGTGCAGTACCACGATTTCCGCCTGGAAGAACACGGCCGCCGGCTGACCGTCGGGCGCGGCCTGCTGACCCGACGGCGCAACAGCGTGCCGCGACGGCGGATCCAGGCCTGGACGCTGGTGGAAACCGTTACCCATCGATTGTTCCGACTCCGCAGCCTGCGCATCGACACCGCGGTGATCCAGCGCGGCAACGAAGAGCGCGGCCTCAACGAACTGGCCCCCGTCGCCACCAGTGAACGTTGCGATGCCCTGGTCCGCCACCTGGTGCCGCAGCTGCAGTGGCCGCCGCAGCAGTGGCAACCACTGCACCACCGGGCCTGGCTGCGCCTGGCGCTGGGCGGCACCGTGTTCGCCATGGTGGCCTGCACGGCGCTGTGCTGGCGGTTTGGCGCCTGGGGCCTGCTGGCGCTCGCGTGGATTCCATGGAGCGTGTTCGTCGCCCGCCAGCATGCCCGTCGTGCCGGCTACTGCCTGCACGACGAGCTGCTGGCCGTGCGCGAAGGCTGGTGGTCGCGCCACTGGCGCTTCGCCGAGGTCGGCAAGCTGCAGGCGCTGCAGCTGCGCCAGGGACTGCTGGACCGGTGCCTGGGCATGGCCTCGCTGTGGCTGGACACGGCCGGTGCCGGCGCGCTGTCGCCACCGCTGCGGATCCGCTACCTGCCCGAAGCCGAAGCCCGCGCCCTGCTGCAACAACTCGGACCTGAAGTGGCGCGGAGGCCACTGCGATGGTGAACCCACCCCACGCCCCACCCCTGATCGTGCGCTGCGGCGCGCTCGGCGACATGGTCATGCTGACCACCCTGATGCGGCTGGTGGCGGCGCGCCACGACAGCCGGGTGGACGTGGTCAGCTCCGGTGGCTGGACCCCGCCGGTGCTCGCGCACGCTCCCGAGCTCGACCACCTGCAGATGGTGACCAGTCGCAAGACCCCCTACCTGCTGTGTCCGAGCCAGTGGCAACTGGTGCGCTGGCTGCGCAGTCGCGGCCGCGGCCCGGTGTACCTGTGCGATCCGGACCCCGAGATGCGACGGCTGATCGAGCGCGGCGGCGTGCATGCGGACGACCTCATCGAACGCACGCCTGAAGAGCTCGCTACGCCGATGCTGTGGCCGGACCGCTGGCTGGCGTTCGGCATGCGCGATCCGGCGCATCGCTACGCAACCAGGGAAGTCGACCCGGCCCCGTTCCGGCTGCCAAAGCTGGTGGTGCCGGAAGCCAATCGGGCCGAATTGGCGCAATGGCGGCAAGCGAATGACCTTGAAGGCCCGCTGGTTCTGTTCCAGCCGGGCAACAAGCGCACCCACAAGCGCGGCAAGCGCATGACCGCCGACCATCCCAAGCACTGGCCGGCCGAACACTGGGCCGCCGTGGCGGCCGCGGTGCTGGAGGACCAGCCGCAAGCGCGCGTGGTGCTGTGCGGCTCACCGGCCGAGCACGAGGTGCTGGAAGACATCCGCCAGGCCGCCGGGAATGATCCCCGCATCCGCAACCTGGCCAACGACCTGCCGATCCCGCGCCTGTTCGCCCTGCTTGAGCAGGCCCACAGCATGGTCTCGGTGGATACCGGCCCCGCGCACGCCGCCGCAGCCCTGGGCTGCCCGCTGGTGGTGCTGTTCGGCGCCGCCCCTCCCTCGCTGTGGCGGCCGATCGGGCCGGGGCCGGTGATCACCCTGGGCGGCGAACCGGAAGGCCACGCCCGGGTGGCCGATATCCGCGTTGAAGATGTCATCGCCGCCTGGCGAGGGCTCGGCTGAGGCGTTGGCAGAAGGGTTGGCGACGTGGAGCCGCTCAGCCGGCACGGTACCCGACGGAGCGCAGCTTCCTCACTCCCGCCTGCAACTTTATTGACCTCAGCAGCCAGCCCCTCTTCAGACAGCCGGACAAAACGCCACGGGCGCTGTCTTCGAACAGCTGTTCAAATATGTTCGCGCAGGCAGCGACGGCCTCGGGATCTTCCCCGGTCCGCTGCGTGGCCCACAGCAGTCCACGCAGGCAGAAATAATCCAGAGCGAACCTGGTCTCGCATGTGGTCGCCAGGGGAGAGATCTTCCGCTGCAGGCACGCTATCGAATCCAGGAAGTCCAGCAGGGAATTGCTGTCGATGCTGGACATGATGCTCCCAGGCCGACGCCGGTAACCTATCCACGCTTCAGCGGAGTAGTAATAAGTACCAGTGCGGGCAAGGAGGTCCGGCATCGCGGCGTTGTCTTCGAAAACCTTGCCTGCGGGGAAATGTACCCCGCGCATGACGTCCTTCCTGGCGATCTTTGACCACACGTGGAGCTGCCGGGCGGCCAGCAAACCGGCCACCAGTCCGTCGAAGCCGGCTCCTTGGCCAGGCGGTCCCTGGAAGGTCCGCTTGCGGGAACCGCTGACCGCCTCCTGTCCTCCCTCGTCCGCGTGGAACGACACGAAGTCGCACATGATCAAGTCAGGGGCGCAGGAAGCCACAATCTCCTGCAGCGAACCCATCGCTCCGGAAAGAACCAGGTCGTCTGCATCGATGAACCACACGTACTCTCCCGTCGCCTCGCGCAGAAGCGTATTGCGGGCCTCACCTATGCCCACCTTCCGTGACATCTCCAGCAGGCGAGCATTGGGAAAGCGCCGCATCCATTCCAGCGCCACGTCCAGCGTGCCGTCAGTGGATGCATCGTCAAGGACCAGCAGCTCAGTTTCCCCGACCAGCTCCTTGTGGATCGATGCCAGACACGGCGCAAGGTAGCGCTCTACGTTGCGCGCGGGGACCAATATGCTCAGCCATGGATTGACCAATGCCATCACAATCCTGGCCGGAAATGGCACCGGCTTGATAGGCGAATTTTCGCCGCCACTGTACATCGCTGACGCGCAAACGGTCAGTTGAATCGATTCAGGTCCGGACCACGCAAGTCGGTGCCCAACCAGCGGTGCTCCATCTGGCCATACGGGACCAGCAGCCGGCCTGCTCCAAAGGGCCGATCAGCCACGGATTGTCTAACCATCCGCACCGACCCCACTCTTGAGGGCCGCAACGACCCAACGCTGCTGTTCAGCCGCGCCGCAACCGGGCGAAGAAGAAACCGTCCATCCCGTCCTCGCCGGGCAGCCGCTGGCGGCCGGGGCCGTCGGCGCGGCCGAAGCGGGCATCCAACGGCTCGGCGGTGGCGTCGGCCGTGCGGGCGAGGAAAGCTTCCACCTGGGTCGCGTTTTCCGCCCGCAGGATCGAGCACGTGGCATAGACCAGGATCCCACCCGGGCGCAGCAGCGGCCACAGCGCGTCGAGCAGCCCGGCCTGCGTTTTCTGCAGGGCTTCGAGATCGGATTCGCGCCGGTGCAGGGGCACATCGGGCTGGCGCCGCACGATGCCGGTTGCCGAGCACGGCGCATCCAGCAGGATCGCGTCGAACGGTTTGCCGTCCCACCAGCTGGCCGGGACGGCGGCATCGGCCGCCTTCAGCTCGGCCTGGCCGGCAAGACCCAGGCGCTGCAAGGTCTGCTCCACGCGGGTCAGCCGTGCGGGATCCACATCCAGCGCCAGCATGCTCAAACCGGAGTCACGCTCGAGCAGATGCGCAGCCTTGCCGCCGGGCGCTGAGCAGGCGTCCAGCACCCGCGCGCCGCGCGCCGGTGCCAACGCTTCGGCCACCAGCTGGGCGGAGCCGTCCTGCACGGACACGGCGCCGTCATTGAAACCGGGCAGCGCGGCAACCGGCAGCGGCCGCGGCAGGCGCAGGCCATCAGGCAGCGCTTCGGCAGTCTGCGCTTCTATCCCGGCTTCGGCCAAGCGCTGCAGATACTCATCCCGTCCGCCCTGGCGGCGGTTGACCCGCAGCCACATCGGCGCCGGTTCGGCGCTGGCGGCAAGGATCGCGTCCAGATCCTGCGGCCAGTCCGACTTCAGGTGGGCGAGCAGCCAGTCGGGCCATAGCCCGGCCGGATCGGCAGGGGGCAGGCCTTCGCGCTGTGCACGGCGCAGCAGGGCATTGACCAGCCCGGCCTGGCGCGAACGCCCCAGCGCGCGCACGGCTTCCACCGTCGCAGCCAACGCGGCATGCGCCGGCAGGACAAGCGGATCGAGCTGGGCAAAGCCCGCGTGGATCAGGGCCCTTAAAGGACGGTCGCGGGCGGGCAACGGCCGCGGCATCCAGGCCGCCAGCGCGGCGTCGTAGCGCGAGCGGTTGCGCAGGGCGGCGAAACAGATCGCCTCCACCAGGGCGCGATCACGCGGGTCGGCGAGCTGGGGCAGCGTGGCGGCGAGTTCCACGCGCAGGGAGCGGCCGCGATGCAGCACCGCATCAAGGATGCGCGCCGCGGCGACGCGGGTTTCGGTTCCAGCCGGTCGTTTCATCGCATCATTCCAGGGCCGCTCCGGGCGCGCGGCACGCACTTAAGGGGTCACCAGATCGCGGCGGGCGTTGAGGTAATCGGCGGCAGCGATGGGCTTGCCGCCGGGACGCTGCAGGCGGGTGATGCGCAGGGCACCTTCGCCACAGGCCAGGTCGATGCCTTCGCGCGATGCGGTCAGTACCGTGCCCGGGGTCGCGTCGTGGCCACTCTCCAGCGCCTGCGCGGCATGGATCCTCACCCGCTCACCCGCCAGCTCCGCCTCGGCCACCGGCCAGGGATGGAACGCGCGCACGCGGTTGGCCAGCGCCGTGGCCGGCTGCGACCAGTCCAGCCTGGCCTCGGCCTTTTCCAGTTTGTGGGCGTAGGTCACGCCCTCCTCCGGCTGCGGCCGCGGTACCGGACGGATCCCGACGCGCAGCAATCCCAGGCCATCGGACACTACCTGTGCGCCAAGCGCCGCCAGCCGGTCATGCAGCTCGCCGGCAGTTTCCTCCGCCCCGATTGGCGTGGACTGCGACAGCAGCACGGGGCCGGTATCCAGGCCCTCAGCCATCCACATCAGGCACACGCCGGTCTCCGCATCGCCGGCCTCGATCGCGCGCTGGATCGGCGCAGCGCCGCGCCACCGCGGCAGCAGCGAGGCATGCACGTTCCAGCAGCCAAAGCGCGGGATCTCCAGCACCGCACGCGGCAGGATCAGGCCGTAGGCCACCACCACCAGCAGATCCGGCTTGAGCGCACGCAGCTGCTCCTGCGCTTCTTCAGAGCGCAGCGTAGCGGGCTGATATACCTCGACCCCGCGCGCCAGCGCCTCGGTCTTGACTGCTGAAAACGCCACCTGGCGACCACGGCCGGAGCGCCGGTCGGGCTGGGTATAGACGCCCACCAGCTCACCACCTGCGGCGGCTGCGCGCAGCGAGGGGACGGCAAATTCCGGGGTTCCGGCAAAGACGATCCTAATCGCTGCTTCTCCTCAGCTTTTCCAGTTTGCGGATGGCGATCGAGCGCTTGAGCGCCGACAGATGGTCAATGAAAAGCTTGCCGTCCAAATGGTCGATCTCATGCTGGATGCAGGTAGCCAGCAGGCCGTCGGCACGCAGCACGAATGGCTTGCCGTCCCGACCCAGCGCTTCCACCTCCAGGCCGTCGGCGCGGGCGACATCGGCGAACACGCCGGGAATCGACAGACAGCCCTCCTGATGGACGCGCAGCTCCGCGGAGCGCTCGCGGATGACCGGGTTGATCAACACCAACGGCTGCTCGTGCTCCTCGGTGACATCGATAACGGTGAACCGCTCCATGATGTCGATCTGCGTCGCGGCCAGGCCGATACCCGGGGCCTCGTACATGGTCTCGAGCATGTCATCGAGCAGGCGCTGGAACGCGGGGTCGGCAATGCGGCCGGGATCCACCGGGTCGGCGACCACGCGCAGGCGTGGATTCGGGTATTCAATGATGGACAGAAGGGACATGGCAGGAGGGGAAAGGGGGGCCTGGATCACAACGTGGAGTTCAGGGGGCATTGTAACGCCCGCCACACTTGCGCGGATCCCGGCCTTGTAGGCATAGTGGCTTGGCTGCAAGGGGAAATCTCCAAGGGGAGCAAGTAGATGGCCGGCATCTTTAAGTGCCTTTCCGGAGGGCTTCGCACGGCTTGTGCCGCAGCGTTGCTCACCGTCGCAACATTCGCCGCCGCACAAGGAGTGCGCGGAGACCATCCGGACACCTATGTGGTGGTCCGTGGCGACACATTGTGGGATATCGCGGGTCGGTTCCTCGACCGGCCATGGCTGTGGCCGGAAATCTGGCAGGCGAACCCGCAGATCCAGAATCCGCACCTGATCTATCCGGGCGACGTGATCAGCCTGGCCTATCTGGACCGGGTGACCGGGGCCCAGGTGCAGCCCGGTCCGCGCCTTGATGCCGCACCGATCAACGCGATCGCGCTGTCGGATATCGAGCCGTTCCTCAAGGACCTGCAGGTGGTCGACGGCTTCGAGCACCTGCCCCATGTGGTGGGGATGGAAGAAGACCGCCTGCGCGTGGCCGAGGGCCAGGTGGCCTACGTGCGTGGACTGGCCGCCAACCCTGGCGACCGCTTCACCGTGGTACGCCCAACCGTTCGCTACCACCACCTGCAGCGCAGCGGCCTGTGCTGCGACCTGTTCCATACCGACGACCTGGATTTCCGCGGTCGCCGGATCATGGACAGCCGCCAGTTCTGGACCAATGTGGTCACCCCTGACAAGGGCAAGGAAGTGCTGGGCTACGAGATGATGCGCGTTGGCGCGGGCACCGTGACCCGCGGCGAAGTCGGCGGCATCCAGGTCTCCACCCTGCTGCTGGATGACGCAGGCTACGAGACGCGCATCGGCGACCGGCTGGTGCCGGTCAACGCCCAGCCCTACGACCTGCAGTTCTTCCCGCATCCGCCCGCGCAGCAGGCCGACTATGGCCGTGCCCGCGTGCTGGCGGTGGCCGACATGCTCACCAGCGGTGGACCGCGTGACGTGATCGCCATTTCCATCGGCGCCCGCGAAGGCGTGGACAACGGCACCGTGTTCTCCGTCTGGCGCGAGGGCACCAATACGGTGGACCGCGTGGAGAAGGGCGAATACCGCGATGTGGACACCGTGTTCTACGAGAACAAGGTGCGTCTGCCGGACGAGTTCGCCGGCCATGCGATGGTGTTCCGCACCTATGACAAGGTGGCCTACGCACTGGTGATGGACAGCATCAAGCCGACCAAGGTTGGCTATCACCTCAAGCATCCGGACGCCCCGTACTGACGCGGCACCGCGGCATATTCCTACGATGAATCGAGACGGCGCCCCAGGGCGCCGTCTTTGTATGTGGCGATAGGGTGGACGGCCAGGTCCGCATGGATGCGACGCCACCAACCCATGACCACGCAATCCCCACCTCCCGACCCCCAGCAGCAGGCCGCGCTGCTGCGCCTGCTCGGCGCAGGCGGGGCCTCGGAGCCAAGGCGCAGGCTGCTGGAGGCCTACCCTGGCCCGGAAGCCGCGCTGGCCGCAGGCCCCGCCAGCTGGCGCGCCTGCGGCCTGGACCAGGCGCAGATGCACGCGCTCACCTCCGGCCAGGAGGACAGCCGCAGCCTGGAGTGGCTGACCCAGCCCGGTCACCATCTGATCGGCTGGCACGACCCCGACTATCCCGCCCTGCTGCGCACCGCGCCCTCCCCGCCGCTGGCGCTGTTCGTGATCGGCAACCCCGCACGGCTGTGGCATCCGGCGGTGGCGGTGGTTGGCAGCCGTTCACCGACAGCCGGCGGGCGTGACAGCGCCGCGGCGTTCTCGCGCGCCCTGGCTGGCTCCGGCCTGGCCGTTGTCAGCGGGCTTGCCCTGGGCGTGGATTCGGCCGCGCACCGGGCCACGCTGGATGCGGGCGGGGTCACGGTTGCGGTCCTGGGCTGCGGCATAGATCAGGTGTACCCGCGTTCGAACCGCACCCTGTACGACCGGGTTGGCAGGGAGGGCGTCGTGGTCAGTGAATACCCGCCAGGGACCCCCGCCCGCAGCGGCCACTTCCCCAGCCGCAACCGGATCGTGGCCGGACTGGCCCTGGGCACGCTGGTGATCGAGGCGGCGATGCGCTCCGGTGCGCTGATCACCGCCCGCCTGGCCAGCGACGCCGGACGCGACGTATTCGCCGTGCCGGGCTCCATCCACAACCCCAAGGCCCGCGGCTGCCATCGCCTGATCCGCAGCGGCGCGGCCCTGGTGGAATCGGCCGAAGAGGTGATCCGCGCGCTGGCCCCCATGGCCGCCCATCTGGGTCAGGCCTTGCGCGAACGCCTGGACACCCCCACAACAGGGGAGCAGCCCGCCTTGCCGGGCAACCCCGATGCCGGCCCGACCGGCGACCCCGACTACCAGAAATTGTGGGACGCGCTCGGCCACGACCCTACAGGTATGGATTTATTGGCCGATCGCACCGGATTGACGGCAACCCGCCTGTCCTCCATGCTCCCGCTCATGGAGCTGGAGGGACTGGTTGTTGCCGAGCACGGCCGGTACTCCCGCAAATCCTGAACAAGGCGTCCGCGGACGCAGGCAGAGGCAATGAAAGAAAGCATCCTGGACGTACTGCTCTACCTGTTCGAGCACTACTTCAGCGAAGAGGCGGACCTGCTCCGCGACCGGGATTCCCTGCAGGCGGGACTGTTGCAGGCCGGTTTCAGCCCGGCGGAGATCAACAAGGCATTCGACTGGCTTGACGATCTGGCCCGACAGCGCCCGGACCGGGCGGCGCCCCGCGCCGGTGGCCCGGTGCGCGTCTATGCCGGCCCGGAGCTGGACAAGCTGGATCTGGAGGGCCGCGGCTTTCTGATGTTCCTGGAACAGCAGGGCGTGCTCGATGCCGACCAGCGCGAGCTGGTGCTGCACCAGAGCATGGCGCTGGACCAAGATGACGTGGATCTGGACGACCTGAAGTGGGTGGTGCTGATGGTGCTGTTCAACCAGCCCGGCAGCGAGGCCGCCTACGCCTGGATGGAGACCCAGATGTTCATGGACGAGCCGGAACCGGTGCACTGATCCGCCTGGTCCTGACCGGCCGGACGCTTTTCGCCCATAATGCGCACCCCGCCCCGGGCTCCTGAATGGGGGCCTGTTTGGCTTGATCACGCCCGTTCGGGCGCGATTCCTGTTACAAGAGCACCCTGAACGCCCCGGAACACTTGGGGCGCCCGCTCTTTCACCTGCCCCGCGGGCCGCTGCAATTGCGCCCCGCCCGACCACGGACATCGATGGCCAAGAACCTTCTCATCGTCGAGTCGCCTGCCAAAGCGCGGACGATCAACAAGTATCTGGGCAAGGACTTCCATGTCCTGGCTTCCTACGGCCACGTGCGCGACCTGGTGCCCAAGGAGGGAGCGGTGGATCCGGAGCAGGGCTTCCGGATGCGCTATGACCTGATCGACAAGAACGAGAAGCACGTGGAGGCGATCGCCAAGGCCGCGGCCAAGGCCGACACCATCTACCTGGCCACTGACCCGGACCGCGAAGGCGAGGCGATCAGCTGGCACATCGTGGAAATCCTGCGCGAGCGCGGCCTGCTTGAGGACAAGGAGCTGCACCGCGTGGTGTTTACCGAGATCACCCCGCGGGCGATCAAGGAAGCCATGGCGTCCCCGCGCGAGGTGTCCGACAACCTGGTCGACGCGCAGCAGGCGCGCCGTGCGCTGGATTACCTGGTCGGCTTCAATCTCTCCCCGGTGCTGTGGCGCAAGGTGCAGCGCGGGCTGTCGGCTGGCCGGGTGCAGTCGCCGGCGCTGCGCATGATCGTCGACCGCGAGGAAGAGATCGAAGCCTTCGTCTCGCGTGAATACTGGTCGATCGCCGCCGAGTGCGCCCATCCCTCGCAGCCCTTCTCGGCCCGGCTGAACAAGCTGGACGGGGAGAAGTTCGGGCAGTTCACCATCACCGACGGTGACACGGCCGAGGCCGCGCGCGAGCGCATCGCCGCGGCCGCCGCCGGCGCCCTGCAGGTGACCGACGTCATCAGCAAGGAGCGCAAGCGCCGGCCCGCGCCGCCGTTCACCACCTCGACGCTGCAGCAGGAAGCCTCGCGCAAGCTCGGCTTCACCACCAGCCGCACCATGCGCGTGGCGCAGAAGCTCTACGAGGGCGTGGCCATTGGCGAAGAAGGCACGGTCGGCCTGATCACCTACATGCGTACCGACTCGGTGAGCCTTTCGGGTGAAGCGCTGGGTGAGATCCGCGACGTCATTGCCCGCGACTTCGGCACTGAATCTGTTCCCGACAAACCCAACTTCTACAAGACCAAGGCCAAGAACGCGCAGGAAGCCCACGAGGCCATCCGCCCCAGCTCGGCCCTGCGCACCCCGGCCCAGGTGGCCAAGTTCCTGGACGATGACGGTCGCCGCCTGTACGAGCTGATCTGGAAGCGCGCCGTGGCCTGCCAGATGGTGCCGGCCACGCTCAACACCGTATCGGTGGATCTGGCCGCCGGCAGTGCGCACAGCTTCCGCGCCAGTGGCACCACCGTGGTGTTCGCCGGATTCCTGGCGGTCTACGAGGAAGGCAAGGACAACAAGAACGCCGACGAAGACGACGAAGGCCGCAAGCTGCCGCTGATGAAGACCGGCGACCGCATTCCGCTGGAACGCATCCTGGCCAACCAGCACTTCACCGAGCCGCCGCCGCGCTTTACCGAAGCCTCCCTGGTCAAGACGCTGGAGGAATACGGCATCGGCCGCCCCTCCACCTACGCCTCGATCATCCAGACCCTGCAGTTCCGCCAGTACGTGGAGCTGGAGAGTCGCCGCTTCCGCCCGTCCGATGTGGGCCGCGCGGTGTCCAAGTTCCTGTCCAACCACTTCACCCGCTACGTGGATTACGACTTCACCGCCAAGCTCGAAGATGAGCTGGACGCGGTCAGCCGCGGCGAAGAAGAGTGGGTGCCGCTGCTGGAGAAGTTCTGGAGCCCGTTCAAGGAGCTGGTGGACGACAAGATGGAATCGGTCGACCGCAGTCAGGCCACCGGCGCGCGCGAGCTGGGCACCGACCCCAAGACCGGCAAGCCGGTCAGCGTTCGCCTGGGTCGCTACGGGCCCTACGCCGCCATCGGCAGCACCGCCGAGGATGCGGAAGACAAGCCCAAGTTCGCTTCGCTGCGCCCGGGCCAGTCGATGCACACCATCTCCCTGGAGCAGGCGCTGGAGCTGTTCCTGCTGCCACGGGTGCTCGGCGAGCACAAGGGCGAGGAAGTCAGCGTGGGCATCGGCCGCTTCGGCCCGTTTGCCAAGCGTGGCACCACCTACGCCTCGCTCAAGAAGGAGGATGACCCCTACACCGTCGACTTCGATCACGCCGTGGCGCTGATCGAGGAGAAGGAAGAGATCATCCGCAACCGGATCATCAAGGAGTTCGAGGGCAGCGACATCCAGGTGCTCAACGGCCGCTACGGTCCGTACATCAGCGACGGCAAGCTCAACGGCAAGATCCCCAAGGATCGCGAGCCGGCCTCGTTGACCCTGGAGGAAGTGGTCAAGCTGCTGGAGGAAACCGGCAAGCCGGCACGCCGTGCCTTTGGCAAGAAGGCTGCCAAGAAAGTGGTCAAGAAAGCCGCGAAAAAGGTCGCCAAGAAAGCCGCCAAGAAGGCCGTGAAAAAGGCGGCGAAGAAAGCAGCCAAGAAGGCGACGAAGAAGGTCGTCAAGAAAGCCGCCGCCAAGAAGGCCACCAAGAAAGCGGTCAAGAAAGACGTCGCCACGGAACCCGCGGCAGGAAGCACCGGCGACGACGCTCCCTGGTAGCACGCGTCCAGCGCGCGCAGCCACCCGGCCGGAACCCGCATGCATCCCAGCCAGGCCGCCACTGCCCAAACCGCCGCCGCCATCCTGCGTGGCGGTGGCATCGTTGCCCACCCCACCGAAGCGGTCTGGGGCCTGGGCTGCGATCCGCTGGATGAAGCGGCCACCCTGCGCCTGCTCGCGCTCAAGCAGCGCGAGGTCGGCAAGGGCCTGATCCTGGTAGCCGGAACGCGCCAGCAGATCGACGCCTTCATCGATTGGGACGCACTGCCCGCCGACCGGCGCAAAGCCGTCACCTCCAGCTGGCCCGGCCCGCACACCTGGGTTGTTCCGGCCAGCGCCGCAGTGCCGACATGGATCCGCGGCGACCACGCCGGCGTCGCCGTCCGGGTCAGCGCGCATCCGCCGGTCATCGCCCTGTGCGCGGCCTTCGGCGGCCCCATCGTATCGACCAGCGCCAACGTGGCCGGGGCTCCCCCGCCTGGACGCCTGGCCGAACTGTCAGCGCAGATCCGCGCGGGCGTGGACGCGGTGCTCGCCGGGGACACCGGCGGGCTGGAAAGCCCGACTGCCATTCGCGATGCGCTGACCGGCGCCATCCTGCGCTGAGCGCAGTGGGGCGCACCCGGGGACCGGAGGCAGTCCTTTTTTTTCCGCCGGTACCTGAACGAAGTCACTGATCGGGCATCTCCAGCTTTAACCCGCAGCCACAACAGCGCATGATCGGGGCATGCGAACGCTGATGTTGCCGCTCCTGCTCCTCATCGGAGCCGCTGCGCCGGCTGCGGAACCGGCGCCGGACGAAGTGCTCATCTACCGCTGCACCGACGCGCAGGGGCGGCTTGCCCTGCAGGACTTCCCCTGCGCCAATGGCGAAGAGCAGCAAGTGCGGACCATGATCCGGCCGCAGGATCCACCGCCCCCGCCTCCATCGGCCAATCCGCCAACCGCGGCTTCGTCCGCGCCCGCGGTTGATACCCCAGCCGAAACCATCGTGCGCGTCCCGGCACGCCCCATGTACGAGTGCGTCACTGCCGACGGCGAGCGCTACCTCAGCGACGACGGCGACGGCAATCCGCGCCCCGCACCCGTCTGGGGCTGGGGCGCTCCCCACGCAGGCCCTGCACCCGGCGTGCCGCCCGGCCCGCGGAGCGCCGGCGAGCGGCGCGCTGCCGGCATCGCCTCGCCTGGAATGAGCACCTCCCCCGGCCCCAGCCTGACCGCACCTGCCCCCCGGCCCGGCACTGCCCCGCCGCCGCGTCCGCGGCCGCCCCGGCATGGCCATCCCTTCTACGGTACCGGCGGCAGCGACGGCTGGATCCGCGATACATGCCATCCGCTGCCCCAGAACCAGGTGTGCACCCTGCTGGGCAGCCGTCGCACGGAGATCCGCCGGCGCATATTCAACGCCCAGCCGACCGAACGCTCCGTGCTGCGGGAAGAAGACCGTGACATCACCGCACGTCTCAACCAGGACTGCGGCATTCAATGAGCCGGGCCTTATTGCTGCTGGCGGCGCTGCTGGCGGCGTCCTCCGCCGCGGCCGCTCCAGCGACCATCTACCAATGCACTGAGCCGGACGGCACCATCACCGTCCAGAACTCCCCTTGCCCCGAAGGCCAGCCGCAACGCATCCGGATCGTGGACGTTCCGCCACCGGTGACGCTGCAGCCGCCGCATGTGCAACCCCGCACCCTGAAGCCGACCGCGCTGCCGCAACTGCACGCCGCATCCGCCGCTGCACCAGAGGAGCTGGTTGAACGCGAGCCGCCCCCGTCGCTGTTCCACTGCACCCGCTACGACAACACCCGCTACCTGCAGGAGAGCGAAGAACCCGAAACAAACTGCCGACCGCTGGAAACCGTCGGCATCGGCGGCGTTCCCGGCATCGGGGCCGGCATGGCCTGCGAACGGGTGCGGGACGAATGCGATCCCGTGCCCGATGAGGCCCTGTGCCAGGCCTGGGAAACCCGGCTGCGGGAAACCGAATTCCGCTGGCAGTTTTCCACCGACCGGCGCGACTCCCGGGCCCTGCGCTCCGAGTACGAGCAGCTTTCCGCCATCTACGCCGCAAGCACCTGCGCTGCCGACGACTGAGCAGGGCTGGCTGAGGAGCCAGGCTGTGGCGGCAGCGCTGTGCGCAGGCACAGCGTCTGTCGTACCCTGAGTGCCCGGCTGGAGTACCCGTTCATGTACACGCATCTTCTGCTGCCCACGGACGGCTCGGCGCTGTCCAACCATGCCATCGACCACGGCGTGGCCCTGGCCGCCAAGCTCGGGGCCGCGGTCACCATCCTGACCGTGGTCGAGTCGTTCCAGGCGTTCAACCTGTCCGCGGAACTCATGGCCGACGTGCTTGAGAACTACGAGAAAAGCGCGCAGGAAAATGCCAACCGGCTGCTGCAGGCCGCCGCGGACAGGGCCCGCGCCGCCGGCGTCGAGGCCAACACACTCCTGGGCCGCGGCGAACATCCGCACACCACCATCATCCAGACCGCGGACGACGCCGGCTGCGACCTGATCGTGATGGCCTCGCACGGACGTCGCGGTGTCAGCGCCCTGCTGATGGGAAGCGAAACCCAGAAGGTCCTGACCCACTCCACCATCCCGGTGCTGGTGATCCGCCACAAAGCCTGACGCCCTGGTTTGACGTCCTGTCCTGACGCCATGTCCCGCCGGCGCCTGTCGCCGCACCCTTCGGAGAGATCTGATGTACCGCCACCTGCTGCTTCCGACCGACGGCTCACCGCTGTCCAGTCACGCGGTCGAACAGGGCCTTGAACTCGCCACCAGTCTCGGCGCACGGGTCACCATCCTGACCGTGGTGGAGCCGTTCTACACCTTCGCCGCCGAGCCGGAACACTTCGGGGAGACCCGCGAACGTTACGAGAAGCACGCCCGGCAGGCCGCGCACGCCATTCTTGACAGCGCCATGGACAAAGCCCGGGCCAGGGGCGTGGATGCGCAGATGAAGCTGATCGGCAGCGAACACCCCGACCAGGCCATCATCAGCACCGCCACCACCCGCGAGTGCGACCTGATCGCCATGGCCTCGCATGGTCGGCGCGGCGTCAACGCCCTGCTGCTGGGCAGCGTCACCCAGAAGGTCCTCACCCATTCCCGGCTCCCGGTCCTGGTGCTGCGTCCCGCGAGCTGAGCCGCCGCGGCCGCTGCAAGGCGGCTCCGGTGCGTGTCAGAACCCGTAGCGCAGGAAGCCGCCGTCCACCGCGATGCACTCGCCGGTGACGTAGCTGGATGCCGGCAGGCACAGGAATGCCACGGCGGCGGCCACTTCCTCCGGCTCGCCGATCCGGTCCATCGGAGTGCTCAGCAGAACCTCGTCCAGGTAATCAGGATCCGCCAGTGCGCCTGATGTACGCCGGGTGCGGATATACCAGGGTGCCACCGCGTTCACCCGCACGCCTTCCGCAGCCCACTCCACCGCCAGGTTGCGGGTCATCTGGTGCAGCGCGGCCTTGCTCATGCCGTAGGGCGCGCCGGTGCGCACATGGGTCAGGCCGGCGACGCTGCCCACGTTGACGATGCACGAGCCCGGGTGCTGGGTCAGCAATGGAAAGGCGTAGCGCGACAGCTCGAAGGCGCTGAACAGGTTGACCTCGAAGATCTCCCGCCACTCGTCCTCGGCATACTCGGTGGCCCGCCGCGACCGGTTGCCGCCAGCGTTGTTGACCAGGATGTTGAGCCCTTCGCCCTGGTCCTCCACCCAGTCCAGGATCTCGCGGCGCTGCTCATCGTCGGCCACGTCGCCGATCAATGCCTGGACCTCGCCCTGCGGGAACTCGTCCAGCAGCTCATCGCGCGCCAGTTCCAGCGCGTTGCCATCGCGCGCCACGATCACCACCCGGGCGCCGAAGCCCAGTAGCTCCCGCGCAATCGCGCGGCCGATACCGGCGCTGCCGCCGGTGACCAATGCAAGCTGCCCATCCAGGCGCCAGCGCTGCGGATCCATCTCTTCACTACCCCGACTGAAATGAGGTCGTAGGATAACTGTTGACCCGAACAGGAGCGGATCATGACCCGGACCCTCCCCATGTGGCTGGCCGGTGCCGCGCTGCTGCTGGCAGCCGCCTGCTCGCCGCCGCCGGAAGCCCCGCCGATCGACGAGCCACCGGAACCGCAGGCCACTGCGCTGCGCGACGCGACCTGAACGAAAACGGCCACCGGGTAACCGGTGGCCGTCTTTGCATCAGGACATCAGCGGATGGTCAGCGCATTTCGCAGAAACAGTACGACATGGTGATGCCCGCCGGCCCGCGGCTATTGGCCAAGGCATGCTCAAACACCTGCATGTGCCGCTCCAGCTCCGGCACCGCCTTCACCATCAGCGAGCGCGCCAGCGCGCTGTCACCCAGCAGCATGGCACCCACCCGCGTGGAGGACATGCCCTCCAGGAACTGGGCGAAGGCCGACGGCGCCTTCTCCACGTAACGCACCCGGTAGTCGCCCTCTTCCAGCTCCGCCAGCCGCGCCGCTTCGGCCAGGGCATCACCCAGGCTTCCCAGTTCGTCGACCAGGCCGCGATCGAGCGCCTGCGAACCGCTCCATACCCGGCCGCGGGCCACAGCGTCGATCGCCTCGGGAGTGGTATCGCGCCCGGCCGCCACCTTGCCCACGAAGTCGGTGTAGATCTTCTCCACGCTGGACTGGATCAGACGGCCCACGTCGGGCTCCAGCGGACGGGTCGGATCAAACGCACCCGCCAGCGCAGTGGTGCCCACGCCGTCGGTGTGGATGCCGATCCGGTCCAGGCTGCGGGTGAAGTTGGGCAGCATGCCGAACACGCCGATGGATCCGGTGATGGTGGACGGATCGGCATAGATGCGGTCCGCGTTCATGCTGATCCAGTAGCCACCGGATGCGGCCACCGAACCCATCGACACCACGACCGGCTTGCCGGCGGCGGTGAGCGCCTGGATCTCGCGGTTGATCTGTTCGGAGGCATAGGCCGAGCCGCCGGGAGAGTTGACCCGCAGCACCACCGACTTGATGTGCTCGTCTTCCAGCGCTTCACGCAGCAGCGCCGCGGTGGATTCACCGCCGATGCTGCCCGGCGGGCGCTCGCCGTCGCTGATGCCGCCTTCGGCCACCACCACCGCCACCTGCGATTGGAGGGGGCTGAGGCGCGGGGCATCGCGATCCACGTGGGCAAGGTAGTCGTCCAGCGACACGTTGCGGAACCCGCCCTGCGCGTCGTCGTCGGCCACCCCGCGCTCGGTCAACAGCTGCTCCACCTGCTGCCGGGTCAGCAATCCATCCACCAGACCCTGCTGCTCGGCGTATCGGGCGAAGTCGCCGCCCAGCGCGGCCACCCCGTCAGCCATGCCGTCAATGCCCGCTTCCAGCTGGCCTGCGCTGAGTCCGCGCGCGGCGGCAATATCCGCCAGGTGGCGCTGCCACAGGTCGCTGAGCCAGTACAGATCGGCCTGCTTGGCCTCCGGCGAGGCGGCATTGAGGATGAAGGGCTCCACCGCCGACTTGAACTCGCCCACCTTGAATACGTGGATGTCCACGCTGAGCTTGTCCTGCAGCGCCTCACCAAAGTACGGACCGTAGCTGGCGAAGCCTTCCAGCATCACCATGCCGCCCATCGGGTCGGTATAGACCTCGTCGGCCTGCGCGGCCAGCAGGTAGCCGCCCTGGCTGTAGGCGGTGCCGTAGGCGATGACCTGCTTGCCCGAGTCGCGCAGACCGCGCAGCGCGGCAGCGACCTCGCGCAGGGTGGCGATACCCGCGCCCTGCAGTCCGTCCAGGTCCAGGTACACCCGCTCGATGCGCTCGTCTTCGCGGGCCGCCTCGATCGCCCGCAGGATGTCGCGCAGCTGCACCTGGGCATTGCTGGAATCACCCATCAGCCGCGCCAGCGCGCGCGATGCCGGATCGACGCTGTACTGCTCCACGATCGCCCCCTGGGGTGCGATCACCAGCGTGGTGCGGTCCATCAGCGGCGCGGTCTTGTCGCCTGAGGCCAGGATCGCCAGCACCATGAACAGCAGGGCGAAGAAGATCAGGTTGAAGATCAGGCGCCGGGTGAAGTTCATGGCGTCCCACACGCCCACTAGTACGCGCGCGATAGGGCCGCGGCGGCGAGGTTCGTTCATATCGTTTGACTCTGGAGGCGACGGAAGCTGGTGACAGCTTAGCCTGCGCCCGGCTTGGAATCATGCGCCGGAGGTAACCCTGCCTGCGGTGGGATACGTGCGCTGCGGTGCAGGAAGCGGGTCCCGAGCAGCACCGCGGCCATGCTCAGGCCGGCGATCAGGCCGATCCACATGCCCCGTGGCCCCCAGCCCAGGCCCAGCCCAAGCCATGCCCCCACCGCCATGCCGACCGCCCAGTAGGAGATCGCCGCCAGCAGCATCGGCACCCGGGTGTCCTTGAGCCCGCGCAGGGCGCCGGCGGAGAGCACCTGGATGCCGTCGGGAAACTGGTAGACCGCGGCCAGCAGCAGCAGCGACGCGCCCAGCGCCGCCACCCCGGCGTCATTGGTGTACAGGCCCGCCAGCAGGCTGCTTCCGGTCAGCAGCACGATCGCGCTGAAGGTCTGGGTGACCAGCACCACCGCCAGTCCGGCAAGCGCGGCGCGGCGCACTCCCTCCCGTCCCAGGCCGCTGCCGAACGCGTGGCCCACCCGCACCGTGGTGGCCTCGGCCACCGCAAACGGGACCATGAAGCACAGCCCGGACAGGTTGATCGCAATCTGGTGGGCCGCGGCCTCGATCTGCCCCAGCCGCCCGATCAGCAGCGAAGTGGCCACGAACAGCCCGCCCTCCATCGCCACCGTGATCCCGATCGGCAGGCCCACCCGCAGCAGTTCACCAATGTGCTTGCGGTCAGGCGGGTCGAAGCGCTCGAACAGCCGCAGCGATGCGAACCGGGGTGAGAACACGAGGTACAGGAAGAAGCTGATGGCCTGCGCCCACAGCACGATCGCCGAGGCCCAGCCAAGCCCGCCCGCCCCCATCTCCGGCACGCCCCAGCCTCCAAAGGTCAGCAGGAAGCCGGTGGGGATCAGCAGCAGCAGGCCACCGAACCCGAACACCATGGTGGGCAGGGTCCAATGCAGCCCGTCGCTGAGGTAGCGCATGCAGTAGTACAGGGCCAGCGCCGGCACGCCCCAACGGATACCGCGCAGGAACGCAGCCGCCCCCGGCCGGATTTCCTCGGCGATGCCCATCGGCTCCAGCGCGTGCACTCCCACCGTCAGCAGGCCGAACAACAGCGCGCCGAGGATCACCGACAGCCACATCGCCTGGCGGAACACCGCGCCGATTTCCCCCCGGCGACCGCTGCCGTCCAGCTGCGACACCGTAGGCGGCAGCGCCATCAGCGTGCCCATCGGAATCATCAGCGGCAGCCAGAACATGGCTGTGCCCACTGACACCGCGGCCAGCGTTGCCGTGCCGTGGCGCCCGGCGATCAGGCTGTCGACCAGGCCGATCAGGCCGGTGGCCACGTGGCCAACCATCAGCGGACCGGCAAGCACGGCGGTGGTGCGCAGTTCGCGGCCGAAGCGCGGCGCAGGAGGGGAATACGTAGGCATGACCCGGACTAGGGGCCGACCATCTGCCGCAGCCACGGGCCGCGGTTCTCCGCCGGCGTGGTCAGCAGCACGCGGCGCAGCTCCTCGCGCTCTCCGGGCGGCGTACGCTGGGCCAGCACGCCCAGGTCCTGGCGTTCGCGCTCATCCATCGACAGCAGCACCGCCAGCAGTTCCTCCTGCTGCGGCAGCGGAACCAGTGCGAACAGCGGATGCAGCAGCGGCCAGTCCGCCCCCACGTCGGGACCCAGCGCCCAGCCGTTGCGCTCGAAGCTATCCAATGCGGCAAAGGCGTCGGTCAGCGCCTGTTGACGCTCTTCCGGCAGGGCTGCGTAGGCCGCTGCCGCGGCACGCAGCTTGGCCTGGGCCGCGGCGGGCAACCGGTTCCACGCCTGCCAGGCGTCGCGTCGCGCCCGACGCTCGGCCCGCGGCAGCGCATTCCAGTGTTCGGCGCGCTCGCGCAGCGCATCGCGGGCCCCTGCCGGCATGGCCTGCAGCTGCGCGTGGCGCCGGGCCAGTTGCTCACGTTCTGGCGCAGGCAGTGCTTCCCCGTATTCCTGCAAAGCGGGCGGCACTGCCAGGGCCGCCGGGGCAATCAGCAATGCGGTCAGCAGCAGGACCGCTGCACGCATTGGCCGGTCAGGGCACATCATTGAACCCTTCTTCGCCGGCGCCTTCGACGTCGGCTGGCGTTTCTTCCCGCTGCTCGCGCACCACATCGTCCTGCGGCAACCCTTCGATCTGGTGCACCAGCCAGGCATGGAAGGCCGGGGCGCGCATGGCTGCGTCCTGAGGCTCGTCGGCCAGGAGTTCGAAATCCGGGTGGGTCAGCAGCGCCAGATCCCCTTCCAGGGCGCCACGCGGCTTGGCCCCGGGCGCAAGCGCTTCGCTGACGATCTGGTCGGGGCCACCGTCAGGTCCGCCCGCCTGGCCCGCCAGCCGGGGGACCGCGGCCACAGCAGCCAGGGTGGCTACCACGACCAGAACCAATGCCGGCCACAGCCAGCGCGCGCGCTCCTGCTGCGGACGCTCCCGCTGCGACGCGGGATCGAGGGGCTGAGGGGCCGGCGCCCACTCCACACCCTGCAGCGCGGCTTCCCGCAGCTGTGCCAGTTCTTCCAGTCGCTGCGGAGAGATATCCCGCACCGCCTGCTGCGCAGCTGCGCCCAGTTCCTGCCAGGCAAGGTCATCGCCGCGACCGTCCTCGCTCCTGGGCAGCGCCCGTCGCAATGCCATGCGGTACGTGGGCCGGGCAACTCCCAGCGCAGCAGCGGCGTCCGCTTCGGAAACGTGCGCGACCAGCCGCAGCAGCAGCGCCGCCCGCGGCCCACGGCCGGCCTGGGCAAGGGCCTGGAACTGACCGGGCCAGCGCCCGCCGGTCTCAGCCTCGCGCAGCTGCGGGGCTGCCAACAGCATTGTCCAGAACCGCCGCGGCCAGTCGCCAAAAGCGGTCCGGGCAGCTACAGCGCGAAAAGCGGCCATTGTCTCGGCAAGCGCCGCCGTCCCGGCAGCCTGGTCGCCGGCCTGCAGATGCGCGAACACCGCCGCCCGGCGCTCAACGCCACGCAGGAACGCGGACAAGGCGGGGGAGACCGCGGCTGGTTCTTTCACGGGCGGGACGGGCATCGGATCGGGTTCATCAGCACGCGCATCATAGCTGTGGCGCGCCCACGGCGGTGGCTTGACTTTTAACCGCTGGGCGCTCCCTCCCGCCGCCCCTGCGAAAAATGTTGTGCACAGCGGCTGCGAAAACCCGACAACCACGCCACAGGAGCCGCCTCCACTCGATGTTGCGGAAATGTTTCACGGCCAACTGGTTGATTTTAAAGGAAAAACAGCGCATGGCGAATTTTGCGCCAAGTTCAGGAAAGCGGCATGTGTGAAGGCCCAAATGACCGAAAGTGGGCAACCATGCACAGACTTATCCACAGGCCGTGTGGATAACGAGAGAATCCCCTTTGCCGTCGCGCACTTGCAGCTGAAACGTGAGGGGGTTCACAGGTTTGGCCTGCAACTCAACCTCTCCCCCACGTATGCGCTTCCCTGTCACTCGCTGCGGATGCTGGATCCGCCTCGGATCCGCCGGTGGCGTGCCGGACCGACGCGCCCCAGGAACGAACGCTTGCTTCCAGGCTTGACAAAAACCGGTTGTGCACAGCACTCACGCCGTCATCACCAACCCGAACGGACTTCCGGCGCGGATCCAGGCTGCAGGAATGTTTCACGGCCAAGCCATTGAATTCAAACGGGAAGCATGCGGTGGCTCATTTTTCACCAAGTTCAGCAAAGCCGCATGAATGAAGGCCCAAACGATACGAAGCGACCACCCATGCACAGACTTATCCACAAGAAATGTGGATAAGGGCAAATCCCCTTTGCCGGCAAGCACTTGCAGGAAAAAGGGCTCGAGCAGGGATTTGACGCTCGACCCCGGGTCCCTTGGGGCAGGTCACTCCCCCATGCCCAGCCCTGTGGACCACACAAAACGACATCCTGGGTTCGCGGTCGGGAAGGTCCCTCACCGACCATTCCAGGACTTGACAAAACCGGTTGTGCACAGGAATCACGAAACCGTCATCTACCCGATCGGGCTGGGAGCTCGGCCCAATGTTGCGGGAATGTTTCACGGCCAAGCCATTGAATTGCAATAGAAAAGAGGGTCTGGCGCATTTTTGGCCAAGTTCAGCAAAGCCGCATGGGTACTGGCCCAAACGAGCGCAACCGGACACCCATGCACAGACTTATCCACAGCAGATGTGGATAACGAAAAATCTCCTTTGCCGACCGGCACTTGCAGATGAAAAGTGGCTGAACGCAAAAAAACCCCCGGCTGCAAATCCGTCCCGCTCACGCGCAGGGCTCTCCCCGGGCGGCACAGCCCCTAGACTTGCATCCATGCCCTCCACCCTCCAGACCGTTCTGCAGGTTGCCCTGCCGGTTCCGCTCCCGCGCCTGTTCGACTACCTGCCGCCCGACGGCCATACCGCCTCGCCGCAGGACATCGGCCGGCGGGTCCGGGTGCCGTTTGGACAGCGTGAACTGGTGGGGATCGTCGAGGGAAGCGGACCTGCCGACATCGACGCCAAGGGGCTGCGCCAAGCCCTGGCCTGGTTGGAGCCGGACCCGCTGCTGGCCGGTGAGCTGCACGCCTCCACCCGCTGGCTCGCGCGCTACACCCATGCACCTGCCGGCGAGGTACTGGCCACCGCCCTGCCGGCCACCCTGCGCCGTGGCGAGCCGCTGCCCGACACCCACGAGTGGGCCTGGCGGCTGACCGAAGCCGGGGCTTCGGGCGTGCCCGGCATGCGCCAGGGCCGCCCGCGCCGCCTTGCCGAGCTGCTGGAAAGCAGCACGCGCGATGAGACCGCGCTCGACGACCTGCTGTCCGGCTGGCGTCCCGCGGCCCGCACCCTGTCCGAACGCGGCTTGGCCGAGCGCATTGCCATCCCTGCCTCGCAGCTGGCCCCGGATCCACAGCCCGGACCGGAACCCAATCCCGAGCAGGCCGAGGCGATCGCCGCCATCCAGGCCAGCGCGGCGGGCTTCGTGCCATTGCTGCTGGATGGGGTCACCGGCAGCGGCAAGACCGAGGTGTACCTGCAGGCGATCGCCGAGTGCCTGGCGCGGGGCCGCCAGGCGCTGGTGCTGGTTCCCGAGATCGGGCTGACCCCGCAGCTGCTGGGGCGCTTCCGCGCGCGCCTGGGCGTGCCGGTGCACGCCAGCCATTCGGGGTTGAGCGATGCCGAACGGGCGCGGGTGTGGGCCGCCGCCTGGCGCGGCGAAGCGCGGGTGATCGTAGGCACCCGTTCGGCGGTCTTCACCCCGCTGCCGCAGGCCGGGCTGATCGTGATCGACGAGGAACACGACGGCAGCTACAAGCAGCAGGACGGGTTCCGCTACCACGCGCGCGATTTCGCCCTGGTGCGGGCCAAGGCGCTGGCCGTGCCGATCGTGCTGGGCAGCGCCACCCCTTCGCTGGAAACCCTGCACAACGCCCGCAGCGGCCGCTACGTGCACCTGCGCCTGAGCCGGCGCGCGGGCAGCGGCCGGCCCCCGCCGGTGCGGGTGCTGGACGTGCGCAAGCGGCCGCTGGAAGCGGGCATGTCGGCCGAGCTGCTGGAATCGGTGGAGCGGGCGCTGGCCGCCGGCGGCCAGGTGCTGGTGTTCCGCAACCGGCGCGGCTATGCCCCCGTGCTGATGTGCCACGACTGCGGCTGGAGCGCCGGCTGCCCACGTTGCTCCAGCCCCGAACAGAACCGGCCGATGACCGTACACGCGCACGGCCGCCGGCTGCAGTGCCACCACTGCGGCCACCGCCGCCCGGCCCCGCTGGCCTGTCCCGATTGCGGCGGACTCGGTCTGCAACCGCAGGGGATCGGCACCGAACGGCTGGAAGAGCTGCTGGTCCAGCGCTATCCCGATCACCCGGTGCTGCGCATCGACCGCGGCAGCACCCGCCGGCGCGACGCGCTGGAGCGCCTGTTCGCCGAACTCGGAGACCGGCCCGGCATCCTGGTCGGCACCCAGATGCTGGCCAAGGGGCACGACCTGGCCGGTCTGACCCTGGTGACGGTGGTCGGCATCGACGAGGGTCTGTTTTCAGCGGATTTCCGCGCTTCGGAAAAGCTCGCCCAGCTGTTGATCCAGGTGGCTGGCCGCGCGGGTCGCGCGGAGCGGGCCGGTGAAGTGGTGCTGCAGACCCACCATCCCGACCATCCGCTGCTGGATACCCTGATCCACGGTGGGTATCACGCCTTTGCCGAAACCGAGCTGGAGCAGCGCGAGGCGGCCGGTTTCCCGCCATTTGCCCACCTGGCCATGCTGCGTGCCGAATCCAAGCACGCCGAACCGCCGATGGAGTTCCTGCATGCGGCCCGGCGCGCCGTGGCGGCCTGGCAGGACCGGGGCCGCACCGGGCCGGCCACACCCGGCGTGGAGATCAACGGTCCGATGCCCGCACCAATGGCCCGTCGCGCGGGCCAGTACCGTGCCCAGCTGCTTCTCTCTGCACCGCAGCGCGCGCCCCTGCACGCGGCACTGCGCGCCGTGGTTGCGGAACTGCACACCCTGCCCGAAGCACGCAAGGTGCGCTGGTCATTGGATGTGGATCCGATCGATCTCTACTGATGCCCGGCCTCATCGGTGCCGGCCGCCCTGTACCGGGCTCAGTCCCGTTCGCACGACGGACCTCAGTAGGAGCGCGCCATGCGCGCGAAACCGCGTGACACCTGGCGGTGGTCGAGGCTCCGGCCAGGTCATCCCGACCGACGCCCCTCTGCGATGCGACATTCACGCGGCTTCGCGCGCGTGGCGCGCTCCCACCGGATCAAGGCACCTGGGCCACACCTACCCGGGCTTGGGCTGGGGCGGTGGGACCGGACTCAGGTTGCTGCGGTCTTCTTGCGCGTGCCCTTGGTGCGGGCCTTCGCCTTGGGCTTCTCGCGGATCTCCACCAACTGGCCCTCGCGGCGCAGCTCGAACAGTCCCGTCGCTTCAAACAGCGCGCTGAGGTTGCGGTAACCGTGGTTGCGCTCGTCGAACGAGGTGTGGTTGCGGATGTGGCTGCCGACCACGCCCAGGTGCGCCCAGCCGGAATCATCCGAGGTGGCCGATACCGCGTTGCGCAACAGGTGGATCAGCCTGGCGTCGCGCTGCAGCTCCGAGCTCGACTTCGGCCTGGACTCGGCCGCCTTGCCATCGTCATCGGCGGCGTCCAGCTTCTCCAGGTACAGGAAGGTCGAGCAGGCGTTGACGAACGGCTTGGGCGTCTTTTCCTCGCCAAAGCCGAACACGCGCATGTTCTGATTGCGTAGGCGCATCACCAGCGGGGTGAAGTCGGCGTCGCTGGACACAATCGCGAAGCCGTCCAGGTTACCGGTGTACAGCAGGTCCATGGCGTCGATGAGCATCGCCATGTCGGAGGCGTTCTTGCGCGCGGTGTAGGCGAACTGCTGCACCGGCTGGATGGCATAGGTATGCAGGCAGTCCTCCCAGCTTTTCAGGTGCGGGCTCTTCCAGTTGCCATAGGCGCGGCGCACGTTGGCCACGCCGTGGCGGGCCAGTTCGGTGAGGATCGGCTCGATCCTGCTTGCCGGCGCATTGTCGGCGTCGATCAGCAGGGCGATGCGCAGTTCGGTGTCGGCCATGTGGGTCCCGGTTCCTTTGCCAGGCCCCAGCGTAGCGCCCCCGGTAGGAGCGCGCCATGCGCGCGAAGCCGCGTGACGCCTGTTTCCGACGCGGGCGGGCCGACGGGCGGGGTGAGACAATGGGGGCCGATTTCGTCCGGAGCGTTCGTCCATGCCGAACCAGCTTGAACAACTGCGCGGCCTGTCCGCCGTGGTCGCCGACACCGGTGACATCGAGGCCATCGCCCGCTTCCGGCCGATGGACGCCACCACCAATCCGTCATTGCTGCTCAAGGCCGCCTCGCTGCCCGCCTACGCGCACTTCATCGACGACGCCGTGGCCAAGGCAACCGGTGGTGATGATGCACGCGTGGCCGACGCCTGCGACCGCCTGGCGGTGGCGATCGGCGGCGAGATCCTCAAGCTGGTTCCCGGCCGCGTCTCCACCGAGGTGGATGCGCGCCTGAGCTTTGACACCGATGCCACCGTGGCCAAGGCCCGCCGCCTGGTGGAGCTGTATGCCGAAGCCGGCATCGGCACCGACCGGCTGCTGATCAAGATCGCTTCCACATGGGAAGGCATCCGCGCTGCCGAACAGCTGGAGCGCGAAGGCATCCACTGCAACCTGACCCTGCTGTTCTCTTTCGCCCAGGCCGTGGCCTGCGCCGAAGCCGGGGTATTTCTGATCTCGCCCTTCGTCGGCCGGATTCTTGATTGGCATCTGGCCAACGGCGATGAGCGCCCGACCACGCCACAGGACGATCCCGGCGTGCAGTCGGTGCAGCGCATCTGGAACTGGTACAAGCGCCACGGCTACGAAACGGTAGTGATGGGCGCAAGCTTCCGCAATACCGGGCAGGTGCTGGCGCTGGCCGGCTGCGACCGGCTGACGATTTCACCGGAACTGCTGGGCGAGCTGGAGTCCTCGGACGCGACGGTCGAGTGTGGCCTGGTGGATGACGGTGAACGTGCCGAGCCACCGACGGCACTGGACGAGGCCGCGTTCCGCTGGCAGCACAACGAAGACGCCATGGCCACCGAGAAGCTGGCCGACGGCATCCGCCGCTTTGCCGCCGACCAGCGCAAGCTGGAGGAGATGCTGGCAGTCCGGGTGACATCGGGGACGTAGCCGGTCCGGAGCCAGGACCATGGCGTGGCGGCTCCGTCTTTGGGTAGGATGTCCGGATGGCTGCAACGGCCATCGTCGGCGCAGCGCCGGTGTCACCTGACCTGACCGGCAATGCTCGATCCCACCACCAGCAACGTCCTGCTCGCGCTCGCTGTCACCACCGGCGCCGGCCTGGCCACCGGCCTGGGCGGGCTGATGGTGTTCGCCACCCGCAAACCCAGCGCGCGCATGCTCGCCTTCGGCCTGGCGTTCGCCGGCGGGGCGATGGTGTATGTGTCGCTGTCGGACATCCTCAACAAGTCGATCGCCGCTTTCGCGGTCCAGTACGGCGACGCGCGGGGCTTCTCCTACGGCACTTTCTCCTTCCTGGCGGGGGTGCTGCTGATCGTGGTCATCGACCGCCTCATCCCCAATCCGCACGAGCGGCTGGAAACCGATGATCCGTTCTACCAGCAACATGACCGTGGCCAGATCCGGCGGGTCGGCCTGCTGACCGCGGCCGCCATCACCGCACACAACTTTCCCGAAGGGCTGGCCACCTTTTTCGCCACCCTGTCCGATCCTGCGGTGGGCCTGCCTCTGGCCTTCGCCATCGCCATCCACAACATCCCGGAAGGCATCGCCATTGCGGTGCCGGTGTACTACGCCACCGGTAAAAAAGGCCTCGCCGTGTTCGCCTGCCTGCTGTCGGGCCTGGCCGAGCCGGTGGGCGCGATCATCGGCTACGTGGTGCTGGGGTCTTTCCTCTCCGAAGCGCTGTACGGGGCGATTTTCGGCATGATCGCCGGGGTGATGGTGTTCCTGGCGCTGGACGAGCTGCTGCCCGCGGCCAAGCGCTACGCCAAGGGCCACGAGACCGTGTACGGCCTGGTCACCGGCATGGGCGCGCTCGCGATCAGCCTGGTCCTGTTCAACTGGTAACCCGCTTGCAGGAGCGCGCCATGCGCGCGAAATCGCGTGAGCATGATCGCGCGGAATGGCGTCGGCAGGTGCGGCGTGTCCGGAGCCACGCGGCGTGGCCATTATTCACGCGGCTTCGCGCGCATGGCGAGCGCCTGCCAGGGACACAGGCGCAAACAGAAACGGCCCGGGGATACCGGGCCGTTGGTCGTTCGGATGTCGCGGGATCAGGCGCGATCAGGCGGCAATCAGGCCGCGCATCTTCTTCAGCGCGTTGGCCTCGACCTGGCGGATGCGCTCGGCCGACACGCCATATTCGTCGGCCAGCTCCTGCAGCGTTTCCTTGGCGTCCGCGTTGAGCCAGCGGCGCTGGATGATGTCGCGCGAGCGGTCATCCAGCTCGGCCAGGCCTTCGCGCAGCAGGGACAATCGGTGGTCCTCGCCGTCTTCGCGCTCAAACGCCACGGCCGGGTCTTCCACGGTGGACACCAGGTAGTTTTCCGGCGCCGGCGGCATCCGGTCGCTGCCATCGTCCGCGGGAGCGTCAAAACCGATATCGCGGCCGGACAGACGGGACTCCATCGCCAGCACCTCGCGCTCAGGCACGTTCAGGTCCTTGGCCACGGTGCTCACTTCCTCGGCGTTCATCCAGCCCAGGCGCTTCTTGCTCCTGCGCAGGTTGAAGAACAGCTTGCGCTGCGCCTTGGTGGTGGCCACCTTCACGATGCGCCAGTTCTTGAGGATGTACTCGTGCATTTCGGCACGGATCCAGTGCACTGCGAAGGACACCAGGCGCACGCCCACCTCGGGGTTGAAGCGCTTGACCGCCTTCATCAAGCCGATGTTGCCTTCCTGGATCAGATCGCCCAGCGGCAGGCCGTAGCCCATGTATCCACGGGCCACGTGCACCACGAAGCGCAGGTGCGAATGCACCAGCTCCTGGGCGGCAACCAGGTCGCCGTCATCACGGTAGCGGTGGGCCAGTGCCTGCTCATCTTCCGCCGAAAGCACCGGAATCTGGTACACGGCGCCGATATAGGCATCGAGCGATCCAATCGCGCCCGGTACCGGCAGGCTGCTTGAAACCATTGGTTGGGAGAGAGTGTCTTGGGTCATAGGCGTCTATTTTAGCAGTCTTCATATGTGACCGCTAAGAGCGGTGGAAGTTCCCAGCGTTCCCCTGATGGAACGCGGATGGCCTGCAAGTCGTTGATTTCACATACCTGCAAGCTGGGAGCGGGGTGGCAGGGACCAGTCTATCGGCACCTCTGCGCGCCGTTTCAGATAGTCATTGGCGGCGGAGAAGTGGCCGCAGCCGAGGAAGCCACGATGCGCCGACAGGGGTGAAGGGTGCGTGGTCCGTAGTACCCGGTGCCGTCGCGAGTCCACGATCCGGCCCTTTTTCTGCGCATAGCTGCCCCAGAGCATGAACACCAGTCCTTCCCGATCGCGGTCCAGCACCTCCACCACGTGATCGGTGAACTCCTCCCAGCCCCTGCGCTGATGGGCTCCGGCTTTGCCCTGCTCCACGGTCAGCACCGCGTTGAGCAGCAGCACGCCCTGATGCGCCCACGACATCAGGTAACCGTGATCCGGGCGCGGAATGCCGAGGTCGCGCTCGATTTCCTTGTACATGTTCAGCAGCGAAGGCGGCACCGGCACGTCCGGCTGCACCGAAAAGCACAGCCCGTGCGCCTGGCCGGGCCCGTGGTACGGGTCCTGACCCAGGATCACCACCTTGACCCGGTCGAACGGGGTGGCGTCAAAAGCGGCAAAGATGTTCCGCGCCGGCGGAAAAATCTGTGCGCCTGCCGCAGAGCGCTCGCGCAGGAACGTGGAGAGCGCCTGCATTTCAGGGCGTTGCAGGTACTCGCCTATGCGGGCTTTCCAGGAGGGTTCAAGCCGGATGCGATCGCTGTCTGGGGATGGCGAAACCATTCCGCCATCTTACCCGCCGGATTGTGTAGGAGCGCGCCGTGCGCGCGAAGCCGCGTGACGCCGGTGCGTTTGTAGGAGCGCGCCACGCGCGCGAAGCCGCGTGAAACATGTCGGCGAGTGAAAGCTTCGGGCAGGACGTGGCAGCCGACGCCCCGCGGCATGGACAGGTGTCACGCGGCTTCGCGCGCGTGGCGCGCTCCTACAGGGGGGCAGTTGGCGGGAGGCGGGACAGGCGCAGCTGGAACAGGACCTTGGTCACCAGCAGGCGTTCCTCGATCGGCTTGAGCACCAGGTCGTTGGCGCCCTCGCGCAGCAGGCCCATCTGGTTGATGCGGTTGTCATCACCGGTCATCACCAGCACCGGCAGGCGGCGCTTGCTGTAACCCAGCTCGCCGCGCACCGCATGCAACAGGTCGCGCCCGCTCATCTCGCCCTTGAGGTACACGTCGGTCAGCAGCAGGTCCAGGCCCGGCGCGCCGTCGGCACCGGCGTGCTCGCGCAGGTGGGCCAGGCCCTCCTCGGCGCTGACCACGTGCACCACCTCCATGTGCCGCGCCTGCAGCATGCGCCGGGTGGCGACCGCCACGGTGCGACTGTCTTCCACGTACAGCACCTTGGCACCCGGGATCGGCTCGGGCAGCACATAGCCGCGGATGAACGCCGCCAGCGCCCCGAGCCCCATGGATTTGTCGAAGTAGTCGGTCACGTCTTCGGTGAAGCGGCGCATCTCCAGACGCGACTGGGTTTCGCCCGAGACCACGATCACCGGCACATAGCGCTGTCCGGCGGCCTCGCGCACGCTGCGCGCCAGCGCCATGCCGTCGCCATCCGGCAGCACCAGGGAGGTGGTCACCAGGTCCACCGGCGAGGCCTCGAGCGCGGCCTGGGCCTGGGCCAAGCCTTCGCACTCCACCACGTCCACATTGGCCAGTTCCGCCCGCAGCACGTCGCCGATCAGTCGGCGCACCAGGCGCGATCCATCCACCACCATGATCCGCGGCGAGTCACTGGCCACGTGGCGCAGGCGATGCGGATCGGAGTCGGGGGCGTGGTCCATGGTCATGTATCAGTGGGGCGGGTCTGGCGCAGGAAGTGTCCGGTCACCACGCTGGCGCCGATCCAGCCCAGGGCGCCCGAGGCGACCAGTACCGCCAGCAGCTGCAGCGGAGAGAATCCGCGCAGGGCAAAGCCGCTGCCGTAGCTGGCGGCCAGCTCGGCCACCGGCGCGCGCAGGGCCATTCCGGTGATGGCCAGCAGGCCCAGCGCCAGCGCGCCCGAGCCCAGGCCGTACCAGGTGCCCAGATACAGGAATGGCCGGCGGATGAAGCCGTCGGTGGCACCCAGCAGCTGCAGCACGCCTATTTCCTCGCGCCGGGCCTGGATATCCAGGCGCACGGTATTGCCCACCACCAGCAGTGCGCCCAGACCGAGCAACACGCCCAGCACCAGCACCAGGCGTTCGCCGAATTCCAGCCAGTCGTTGAGACGCTGGCGCCACTCCGCATCGTGCTGCACCAGCGCCGCCTCCGGCAGCTCGCGCAGCGCGCCGGCCAGCGCCATTTCGTCGCCTTCGGGGATCACCAGCAGCAGGCTGGGCAGCGGGTTCTCGCCCACGGCGTTGATGGCTTCACCCAGGCCACCGCGCTCGCGCAGTTCCTGCATTCCCTGTTCCGGGGTACGCAGCTCCACGCTGGCCACATCGGCACGCGCACGCAGCCTCTCCGCCAGCTCATCGGCCTGGGGCGCATCCATTTCCTGCTGCAGGAACACCCCGATCTCGCGCGACTCCTGCACGCTGCCGGACAGCCGCGACACGTTGTCCAGCACCAGCCACAGCCCCATCGGCAGGGCCAATGCCACCGCCATCACGCCGATGGTCAGCGCCGTCGCCCAAGGCCGGCGGAACACCCGTCCGAGGCTGGAAAAGAAACTGTAGAGGTGGTGATCACCCCAGGTGCCCAGGCCGGAGCGCGGCGCCGTAGGCGATGCGGAAGCGGGGGCGGCGCGTGGCTCACTCATCGGCCAGGTCCTGCGGGGAAATATCGTCCACCAGGCGACCGTGGTCGAGCACCAGCACGCGCTTTCTCATCCGCTTGACCAGGCCCAGGTCGTGGCTGGCCACCATCACGCTGGTGCCGCGCTCGGGCAGGCTTTCAAACAGGGCCATGATTTCCGCCGCCAGGGTCGGATCCAGGTTGCCGGTGGGCTCGTCGGCCACCAGCAGGCGCGGCTCGCCAACGATCGCCCGGGCAATGCCGACCCGCTGCTGTTCGCCGGCGGACAACTCGCCAGGCAGCGCCTTCTCGCGGGCGCCCAGGCCAAGCCGCTCCAGGGCGGTGCGCACGCGCTTGCCGATTTCAGGCCGGCGCATGCCGCGCAGGATCAGCGGCAGGGACACGTTTTCGAACACGCTGCGGTCGGTCAGCAGCCGGTGGTCCTGGAACACCACGCTCACTTCGCGCCGATGCATGGCCACCTTGCGTCCGCGCACCCGGGCAAGATTGCGTTCGCCGAACAGCACCGCGCCGCGGCTGGGCCGTTCTGCCAGGTGCACCATCTTCAGCAGGGTGCTCTTGCCCGCGCCGGAATGCCCGGTCACGAACAGCATCTCTCCCGTCGCGACCTCGAAGCTGACCTCGGACAGGGCCGCATGGCCGCCCGGGTACTGCTTGCTGACATTGTCAAAGCGCAGGACGCTCATCGGCTCGGGAAAGGACAGGGGATCATTTCCGGAAGCTTAGCGGATGCAGGGTGCTTCCGCGGACAAGGCCGCGTGATGCGGCCTTGTCCCAAAAACGCCTGACGTCAGGACTTGGAGTCCGGGGTGCTGCCCACCAGCCGCTTGAGACCGCGCCCGATGCGCGAGATCAGCGAGCCGTTGCTTCCAGACTCAGCCTTCGGCGCCGCCTTGGGCGTTGCCGACCTGGCCGGCACATGGCGCGGGCCATTGCCGCTGCGGGCCGGCTTGGATTCGGCCGGCCTGGACTGGGCCGGCTGAGCGCCCGACTGCTCCTGCCTTGCCTGCGGACGGGCTTCGCGCGCCGCCCCTTCACCCTGCTGCCTACCGCCACCGCGACCGCCGCGGCGCGAACCGCCACCCTCGGCACGGCGCGGCTTCTGCTCGCCTTCGGACGGCTGGGCCGCCTGGTCGTTGCCGGCCTGGCGCTCCGCACCAGCCTGGGCCTCGCCCTCACCCTCACCGCTGCGCCGGCGGCCACCGCGACGGCGACGACGCTTGCGCGGCGCTTCGCCATCCTGCGGCCGGGTCGGCTGTTCCGGGCCCGTCGGGCCCGTCGCTGCGGCAGGCGCCGCGGCAGCTTCATTCACTTCGGGAGCCGGAGCCGGAGCGGAAGTGGGAGCCGCAACCGCAGTTTCAGTCGCAACCGCCGGAGCCTCTGCCCGGGTTTCCCCGGTCGCAGCGCCACCACTTTCCCGGCGCGGACCACGCCCGCGTCCCTCGCCACCGGCCGCACCACCAGCGCGCGGACCACTGCGCTCGCCACGGCCACCACGCGGACCACCGCCGCGGCGGGCCTCGTCGGCAGCGCGCTGCTCGCGGGCCTCGCGGAAAATCTCGCCGACGCTTTCGGTCTCGCCATCATCGGCCACCGCGCCCTCGCGCGGCTTGCGCGGCAGCGGGGTCAGCAGCTCCTGGGTCACCGGCTCGGACGGGATCTTCTGCTCGATGAAGGCCTCGATATCCGGCAGCCCCACGGCATAGCGTTCGCAGGCGAAGCTGATCGCGTCGCCCTCTTCACCCAGCCGCGCGGTGCGGCCGATCCGGTGCACGTAGTCCTCGGCGTCGAACGGCAGGTCGTAGTTGTAGACGTACTTGATGCCGTCGATATGCAGGCCGCGCGCGGCCACGTCGGTGGCCACCAGGATCTCCAGCTGGCCGCCCTGGAAGCGCTTGAGCAGGCTTTCGCGCTTCTTCTGCGGCACATCGCCCGACAGCACGCCGACCCGGTAGCCGGCACGCTCCAGCGCCCGCGCCACGCGCTCCACAAACACCTTGGTGTTGACGAACACCATGGTGCGCGCGCCTTCACCGCGGGACAGCAGGCCCAGCAGCAGCGGCAGTTTTTCCTCGTCGGCGGGGTAGTACATCTTCTGGCGAACGCGCGATGCGGTGATGGATTCGGTCTCCACCACCATCTTCTGCGGCTCGTTCATGTGCTCGTAGGCCAGCTCCAGCACGCGATGGCTGAGGGTGGCCGAGTACAGCAGGGTCTGGCGCTCGGTACGGGCCGGCATGCGCCGCAGCAGGAACCGGATGTCCTTGATGAAGCCCAGGTCGAACATGCGGTCGGCTTCGTCCAGCACGCAGATCTCGCAGGCGTGCAGGCTGACCACCTTGTGCTGCTTGACGTAGTCGATCAGCCGGCCGGGGGTGGCGATGATGACGTCCACGCCCTGCTGCAGCAGCTCACGCTGCTTGTCGTAATCGACGCCGCCGTAGACCAGGGCGAACTTCAGCCCGACTTCCGGGCCCAGCTTCACCGCGTCCTTGTGGATCTGGATCGCCAGCTCACGGGTCGGGGCCAGGATCAGCGCGCGCGGATCGCCGGGCTGGCGGTCGGCCAGTGCCGGACGGGTCAGCAGCCGGTTGATCACCGCCACCAGGAACGCCAGGGTCTTGCCGGTGCCGGTCTGCGCCTGGCCGGCGACATCGCCGCCTGGCAGGGCCACCGGCAGGGTCATGGCCTGGATCGGCGTGCAGCTGATGAATCCGGCGCCTTCAAGGCCTGCCAGCAGCTGCGGATGCAGATCGAATTCGGAGAAGGGAATATCGGTAAGGGGTTTATCGCTCATGCGTGGGAATGCTTCGTTGCGTTGCGCGCAGTTGCGCGAGAGGGCGTCCGCGTCGCAGACTGCCTGGGCCCGGATCGACATCAGCCACGTACCCGGGAGGCCAGCCCCTTGGACTGGGCCGGAAAACACCCCAGCTTAACACCAAGCGCCCGTCCGCCACACGCTGGCGGATCCATAAGCCATTCAGGAGAAACCCGTGAGCGATAAGGTCATCCACACCACCGACGCCGAATTCGATTCCACCGTGCTGCAGTCCAAGGAGCCGGTCCTGGTCGACTTCTGGGCGCCCTGGTGCGGGCCCTGCCGCATGATTGCCCCCGCCCTGGACGAGCTTGCCGAGTCCTACGACGGCAAGGCCAAGGTGGTGAAGGTGGATATCGACAAGAACCAGGCGACCGCGCTGAAGTACCACGTGCGCTCGATCCCCATGCTGCTGCTGTTCAAGGACGGCCAGGTGCAGGCCACCCAGGTCGGCGCGGTGGGCAAGGCCCAACTGGCGCAGATGATCGACAAGGCGCTCTGAGCCGCACGACCCGACCCGGATGCCGGTGCCCGCTCCCCTGCGGGCATGACGACAGCCACAACGTTTGACCGCCCGCATCTTGTCCCCGGCGCGACGCGGTGTTAGCTTAACTGCGTATCCGGCGTGGAGTTGCGCGCCGCACCCTTCTGAAGGCCAACCCTTCCCACCCCCCGCCCGCTTCCTGTGGGCGCTCGCACCGTAGCGAGGAATTCGCACTTGTCTGACAACACCCCCAATGCCGGCGACTCCGGCGTTTCCGGCGATACCGCCGAGAAAGCCGTGCGCAAGCCGCGCGCCACCAAGAAAGCCGCCCGCAAGACCGTGAAGGCCGACGCTCCGGCGACGACCGGGTCCGTACCCGCGACGCCGCCGGCGGAAGCTCCTTCCAAACCGGCGGCTCCAACGGCTCCGGCTGCTCCGGTCGCCGATGCCCCCAAGGCAGCCGCGCCCGCCCAGGCTGCCGCTCCCAAGGAAGCTCCGGCTCCCAGCAAGCCGGCTCCCAACAAGGAAGCGCCGGCCGCCAAGGAGAAGGAAGCCAGCGGCGGCAACGACGACGGCAACCAGGGCCAGCAGCGCGGCGGCCGCGACCAGCGTGACGACAGCCGCCAGCAGCAGGGCGGTCGCCGTGACCGGTTCCGCAATCGCCGTGACCGCAGTGGCGGTGGTGGTGGTGGTGGCGGCCGAGGCCGCGACGACGGCCTGCCCCAGGACGGCAATAACGACCAGGGTCAGCGCCTGCCGCCACCGAACGTGCCGGAAGATTTCCCCCAGTACTCGCTGAGCGACCTGAAGGGCATGCCGGCGCACAAGCTGATGGATATCGCCGAGCAGCTGCAGATCCACGAAGGCGTGGCCCGTGCCCGCAAGCAGGACGTGATCTTCCACCTGCTCAAGGTGCTCACCCGCCACGGCGAGGGCGTTGTGGCCGACGGCGTGCTGGAAATCCTGCCCGACGGCTTCGGCTTCCTGCGCGCGGCTGAAGCCTCGTATCTCGCAGGCCCGGACGACGTCTACATCAGTCCCAGCCAGATCCGCCGCTTCAACCTGCGCACCGGCGACCATCTGTCCGGGCGCATCCGCTGGCCGAAGGACGGCGAGCGCTACTTCGCCCTGGCCACCATCGACACCATCAACGAGGAGCCGCTGGAGGCCAGCAAGGGCAAGGTGCTGTTCGAGAACCTGACCCCGCTGTTCCCGCGCGAGCGCTTCAAGCTCGAGCGCGCCGATGGCTCCAGCGAAGACATCGCCGGCCGCGTCCTGGACCTCATGGCGCCGCAGGGCAAGGGCCAGCGTGCCCTGATCGTCTCCCCGCCCAAGGCGGGCAAGACGATGATGATGCAGCAGGTGGCCAGCGCCATCACCTACAACCATCCCGATGTGCACCTGATCGTGCTGCTGATCGACGAGCGGCCCGAAGAGGTCACCGAGATGCAGCGCAGCGTGCGCGGCGAGGTGATCAGCTCCACCTTCGACGAGCCGGCCGCGCGCCACGTGCAGGTTGCCGAAATGGTGATCGAGCGTGCCAAGCGCCTGGTCGAGCACAAGAAGGACGTGGTGATCCTGCTCGACTCGATCACCCGCCTGGCCCGTGCTTACAACAACGTGGTGCCCAGCTCCGGCAAGGTGCTCACCGGCGGCGTGGACGCGAATGCCCTGCACCGCCCGAAGCGCTTCTTCGGCGCCGCGCGCAACGTGGAGGAAGGCGGCAGCCTGACCATCATCGCCACCGCGCTGGTGGATACCGGCAGCGCGATGGACAAGGTGATCTACGAGGAGTTCAAGGGCACCGGCAACTCGGAAGTCCACCTGGACCGCCGCATCGCCGAGAAGCGCGTGTACCCGGCGATCAACGTCAACGCGTCGGGCACCCGCCGCGAGGACTTCCTGATCGAGCCGGAGCTTCTGCAGAAGATCTGGATCCTGCGCAAGCTGCTGCACCCGATGGACGAGCTGGCGGCGATGGAGTTCCTGCTGGACAAGATGAAGAACACCAAATCCAACGAGGAGTTCTTCTCTTCCATGCGTCGCTGAACGAGCGCTGCTGACAGATACGGACAGGCCCCGCAATGCGGGGCCTGTTTCGTATGCGGGCGGGGACACCGGGTTCGTGGGACTCGTGGCGAACGCCGGGTTGCGGGGTTCGCGGGGCATCGGGGGTGTAGCCCCGACGTATCAGGTCGCGAGGCTAGAGCGGGCTGAGCAGCTTGAGCTCGCTGTCCACCATCTGCGCCACGCCGGCGAGTGCCGTATCGCTGCCGCTCGAGCGTGAACCCCACTCTGGCACCTGCTGCACCGGTCCGGGAATATAGACAGACCACGGCCCCTGCGCCCGTCGCCGGCCCGGCACGTCAATCTCATAGGTCACCGGCACCCGCACCACCCACCAATCCCGGTCCACGTACGGACCGGTGGTCGGCGTGCGATACACCCAGCGTCGGGCAGCCTGCTCGGCGCTCCTGGCGAACGCGCGGCGCCGCTTTTCCATCTCGCGTTCCTCGGCATAGCTGCCAAGGTTGACCCGCTCGACCACCAGATCCTGCACCCGGCCATCGCGGCCGATCTTCAGCAGCAGATACGCCGAACCCTCCACGCCCTGGTACAGCATCTGCTCCGGATAGCGGGGCGGAATCATGCGCGAAGGCACCACGCGACCAGTGTCGCTCTCGTCATAACCGCCGAAGCTGCCGTTGGCGATGCGGATGGCAAAGTCATCACCGCCGTCGATCGCCTGCGCCACCATCCGCAGGCTCATCTCCGCCCGGGCCCTGATCGGCACACCGTTCTCCTCGATTGGCTCGAAGCGCCACGTCGGGGCTGCCTGGTCCACCATCGCCACCACGAAATCGGGCAGCTCATCGCGTCCGGCGATCTCATGGCGGCTGACGCTGCCATCGGGCTCGATTTCCACGTAGCCGGTCACCACCATGCTCATCTCGGCCTGGCGCAGGATGTCCGCTTCGTCGCGCGCAATCGCCGGCGACGCCAGCGCCAGCAGCGCGCACAGCGCAAGCAGCCCCAACAACCCAAACCGTTCAAACAGCCCTGTCCTGACCATCGCCCACCTCCCTTCCCGTGGATCGCGAATATAGCAGGGCGTCGGGGGCGTAGCCCCGACCTACGCGCGGCTTTTTCGTAGGTCGGCCTTACGCGGCCGACGCGAGGCATGGCAGCAGGATCAGCTCTGGTCGCGCAGGAAACGGGCCATGGAGACGCCGGGCTGGGCGTTGGCCGGCGCCAGCTCGGCGGCCAGGTCGATGAAGCCGCGCATGACCGCGATCTCTCGCGGGGTGCGGTTGAGGGTGTCGCGCAGATCAGGGTCGGCGCCGGCGCGCAGCATGCGGCGGGCGAGGTCGAGCAGGCCGTGCAGGCCGGCCAGGTGCAGGGGACCGAAGCCGCGGGGGTCCTGGGCCTCCAGCGACACCTCTTCGTCCAGCAGCTGGCTCAACGCCGCGCCCACCACCGCTTCATCGCAATCGGTCCCCGGCTCTGCCCGCGCACCCAGCAGCAGCAGCAGCGGGGTTACCCCGCCGGCCGCCCCGGTATCCGCCTGGGCACCGGCCAGCAGGAGGGTGTCGAACAGGGCCACCAGACGTGGCCGGTCGTCGCTGGTGAACCCGTACAGGGCGGCGCAGTGCAGCGCGGTCAGGCCCTGGGAATCGGTGGCGTGCACGTCGGCGCCGGCGGCCAGCAGGCGCGCGCAGAGTTCCGGCAGGCCCAGCGCGGCGGCCAGCATGAGCACGGTCACTTCCCCCGGCAGGCGCTGCTCCAGGCTGGCACCCTTTTCAAGCAGATGGTCCACCACTTCGGCATGGCCCATGCTCACCGCGGCCGAGAGCGGCGTGGCCCCGGAGCCGGCGGGCAGCTGCAGGTCGGCGCCGCGCTCCAGCAGCAGCTCCACCACCTGTTGATGGCCACCGCCGGCCGCGCGCAGCAGTGCGGAACAACCCTGCGGATCCACCACATCCACATCGAACCCCAGCGCCAGCAGGCGCCTCACGGCACTGGCATCACCGGCCATTGCCGCGGCGGGCAGATCTTCCGGCTGCAGCGGGCGGCGCGGCAGGGGCCATCCGCGCCAGTCCAGCCAATCGGCAATATCGCGCCGTCCGGCAGCCAGGGCCACGCCCAGCGGCGTCTGGCCATCGGCAGCGCGCACGCCGGGGTTGGCACCATGTCGCACCAGCGCGCGCAACGCGGGTTCGCGCCCCAACGCCGCGCTCAAGTGCAGGGCGGTCATGCCGCGACCGTCGCGTGCATCCAGATCGACGCCGGCTGAAACCAGTTCTTCAAGCAGTCGCATCCAGCCCAGCCGCACCACCAGCGACAGCGGCGGATCACCAGCCGGCGAAGCGGCAAACGGATCAGCGCCGCGCTCCAGCAATTCCAGCGCCAGCTGCTCAAGGCCGCGCGCGCCGTGATCGCCACGCACGCAGGCAGCGAGGAACCGCGCCAGCCCACCGGCACCCGCCGGAGACACGTTGTGGCGCAGCAGCGCGCGCAGCGGTTCGATCGCATCCGGCCCGCGGGCCAGCAGGGTGAACATGGCCGTATCGCCCAGCGTGCCCTCGCCGTCGGCGCCTTCGCGCACATCCGGATCCGCGCCATGGGCCATCAGCCAGTCGATCCGTTCCCCAGTGACTGCAACCTCATCGTCCAGCAGCAGCCCGCCCAGCTCCTGCGGGGTCAGCAGTGGCACCAGCTCGTCCAGCCGCTCCAGCTTTCCTTCGCCCAGACCGTCGCGCAGCAGCGACAGCGGCGCGCGGTCCGGCACCTCGTCCTGGCCGTCCTCGGGGCGCACGCTTGAAGGCAGCGCGTAGTCCGGATCCAGCAGGCTCACCAGCGACCAGCGACCACTTGCGGCCGCATGCTCCACCGGCCGCTTGCCATCCGCGTCGGCCAGCTGCGGATCCACACCGAGCTCCAACAGGCGGCGCACCAGGGGCGGCGAAGGGGTGGCGGCAAGACAGGCCAGGGCCAGCGCACCGCGGCCTTCAGTGTCCACCACCACCGGGTCGGCACCGGCTTCAACCAGCGCTTCCAGCGTGGCCAGGCGGCCACCGCGGGCGGCCTCCAGCAAGGGCGTACGTCCGTGCCCGTCAGTGATTTCCAGATTGGCACCAGCGCCCACCAGCTCGGCCGCGATCTCCGCGTGACCGGCGAACGCGGCACGGTGCAGCGCAGTGGCACCGCTGCGGTCAGCGCTGTCGGGCCTGGCCTTGTAGCGCAGCAGCAGCTGCACCCCGGCCGGGTCGTCATCCTCACCACCGGCGGCAGCCACCAGTGAAGGGGTGGCCTCTTCAATCTGCGCGCGCGCGCCGCGCTCCAGCAGGAACCGGGCCAGGCGCCAGTTGCCGGCCATGCAGGCCACGCCGAGCGGGGTCAGGCCCTCATGGTTGAGCGCGTCCACTTCGGCAGCGGCGTCAAGCAGCAGCGCAACCACCCCTGGGTCGGAGCTGCGCCCCGCGTGGTGCATGGGAGTATTGCCTTCGCCATCGGTCGCGCCCGGATCGGCACCGTTGGCGAGCAGGGTCATGACCGCATCGGGACGGCCGTGCCAGCTGTCGCGCGTGGCGGCCAGCAGCGGAGTCAGACCGCCGTGGGCGGCATTCACGTCCACGCCGCAGGCAATCAGCTCACGCAGCAGGCGCAGGTCGGGCAGCACCGCCGCCAGCACCGGCAGGGTGCGCTGGTCGCGATCTTCCGCAGCCGGCAGCGCGTGCGGATCCGCGCCCAAGGCAAGCAGCTCCAGCGCCCGCTCCACGCGTCCACGGCGGGCAGCCGAGTACAGGGCCGCATCCAGATCACCTTCAACCGGCTCCAGCTCCACCGGCGCCGGCTCTCCGCGCATCTCGACCACCGGCATCGGCAGCCTGTCCGGCGCCTTGAGCCGCTGCAGCAGCACGTGCACCAGCGGCCACACCAGCAGCCCCAGGCCCGCCAGCACCCAGCGCGCGGCGCCTTCCGCCAGACCCGGCCAACCCAGCAGCAACTGCAGCATCAGGGCCACGGTGACCACACCGGCCAGCCACGCGCCCCGCGTCGCGGAAGCATCCCGATCAGCCAGGACACGCCAGGCTGCCATCACGCTGTCGCCATCGCGCTCCACCGCATGCCACACCGGCCACGCCCGCCACAGCGCCACCACGCCGATGCCGGCCACGGCGCTCAGCGCCAGCACGGCGCCCAGCGACTCGTTTTCCAGCAGGATTGAAAGCGGCCACGCCGCCAGCAGGCCGGCCACCGCGCCGGCCACGCCCCACAGCAGCAGCAGGCTGCCCAAGTCCCTGGCCAGCAGCGCCCGCGCCGGCGCGGGCCCGGTGCCGCGCCACCAGCGCACCGACAGCGCGAATGCCGGCTGCGCCAGCCAGGTGCCGAACACGGCGGCGGCCAGGCTTCCCAGCCCGGCCAGCAGCACCAACAGCGCTCCAATCACAAAGGCGGCAGCGGCAGGCCCGCGCCTGGAAGTCGACTCAGGCATCGGTGCCCCAGTCCTCCGTCATCGGGTCGTCCGCGGTCGATGGCGGCACCTGCAGGTGGAAACCGCGCGCAACCAGATTGCTCCGCACCTGTTCCGGATCCTGGCTGGCCAGCTTGCGCTCCGGGGTCAATTCCACGTGCAGCACAAAGTGCAGCTTGCCCAGCCGCTCACGCAGCGGCGCGGGAAGGCACTCGAAATCATCGCGACGGGCCAGATACACATAGGTATCCGCCTTGCGCAGGCTTTTATATACGTAGGCGTGCATGGCCAGGACAGAAGAAGGGGGCGACAACCATCGGGATTGTGCGTGAAATGGACGGCATGGGGAACCGCAGGAGCTCCAACCCCGGCGCAAAAGTGCCTCGCCAGCGGGAAAAGTGACGCGTACCGGCGACGTGAAATGTCGATTCCCGTCACATTTCCGCACCCCATTCACTTTAAACGGGACGCACGTCGCGATTTTCCCTGAACCGGAATGGTACAAAGTTTCGCACAAGGACTTCCGGAGTCTTCCGGGAACAGGGATGTTGGACAGGGGCGCTTGCGCCCCTGTTTTTTTTCCGGGGATACCCTCGCATCCGGGACGTTCGGGCCATCCGGTCGCCGTAACAGGCTGGTAATCTGGCGCGCTTTGCATCCACCCGCTGAGCGCCATGATCCGACTCCTCCCCCTGTCCTTCCTGCTGTTTGCCTCCTCGCTCGCCGCCCAGCCGGCGCAGGCCCTCACCCTGGACCGCGTCATGGACGACCCCGACTGGATCGGCCCGCCGGTGGAGCAGGCCTGGTGGGCCCTGGATGGCAGCCGCGCGTACTACACGCTCAAGCGCGAGGGCAGCCCGATCCGGGACACCTGGATGCAGGACCTGGCCAGCAGGCAGCCGACCCTGATGGAAGGCGCGGCCCGCGCCGAAATCGACGGCATGCAGCCGGTGTACGACGCCACTCGCGCCCGCGCGGCGTTCATCCGCAATGGCGACGTGTTCGTGCGCGACCTGCGCAATGGCGCGCTGGAGCAGCTCACCCACGGCGGATCCGGCGCCGCCGCGCTGCAGTGGGGCCACGACGGCGCCCTGGCATGGCGCACCGGCAACGACCGCTGGCACCGCTGGAGCGCCGGCACGGGCATGACCGAAGCCGCGGTGCTCCGCGCCCAGGACGATCCGGGCAAGCCGCCGCGCGCCGACCAGCTGCGCGAACACCAGATGCGCCTGTTCCAAACCCTGCGCACCGAGCGCGTCCAGCGCGAAGCACGCCGCCTGCAGGAAGCCGACTGGCAGCGCGAAGACCCCACCCGCGCCCCGCCGCCGGTGTACCTGGGCGGCGACGTTTCCATCGCCGGCAGCGCGCTGTCACCCGACGGCCGCTGGCTGCTGGCTGCCACCACGCCCAAGAACACCGAGCGTGGCCAGGGCGGCAAGATGCCGAAGTTCCTCACCGAATCGGGCTACGAGGAAACCGAAGACGTGCGCATCCGCGTGGGCCGCAACGATCCCGCGCCGATGACCTTCTGGCTGGTGGACATGCGCGAGGGCACCCCGCGCAAGCTCGACCTGGACTCCCTGCCCGGCATCTCCGACGACCCGCTGGCCGACCTGCGCGCCGCCGCCGGCAAGGACCCGCTCAAGGGCCCGCGCCCGGTGCGGCTGGAGGGTTTTGGCGGCAATTCCATGCGCTGGAACGCCGACAGCACCCAGGCCGCGCTGATGCTGCATTCGGTGGACAACAAGGATCGCTGGCTGGCGGTGCTAGATCCGTCCAGCAGCAAGCTCGACACCCGCCACCGCCTCAGCGACCCGCAGGGCTGGATCAACTGGGGCTTCAACGAGTTCGACTGGATGCCCGACAACCGCAGCCTGTGGTTCGTCTCCGAGCACAGCGGCCATGCCCACCTGTACCTGGCCGCCAACGGCCGCCCGCGCGCGCTCACCTCGGGCCAGTGGGAAGTCTCCAGCCCGGCGCTGGCCGCCGACGGCTCGCGCTTCCTGTTCGTGTGCAATCTCAGCGCGCCGGTGGATTACGAAGTGTGCGAAGTGCCGGTCGAAGGCGGCCAGGCCCGCGAACTGACCAGCCTCGACGGCGTCAACGATTTCGTCGAATCCCCCGACGGCTCACGCTTGCTGCTGCGCCACTCCTCCGCCTACGTGCCGCCGCAGCTGGCGGTGATCGGCGCTGACGGCAGCGGCTATGCCGCCCTGACCGACACGCGCAGCGAAGAATACAGCGCCTACGAATGGCTGCAGCCCGAGATCGTGCAGGTGCCTTCCAAGCACGGCGCCGGCAGCATCTGGGGCAAGTACTACGGCCCGGCCGAGCTTGAACCCGGCCGCGAGTACCCGATCGTGCTGTTCGTGCACGGCGCCGGCTACCTGCAGAACGTGCACCACCGCTGGCCCACCTACTACCGCGAGCAGATGTTCCACAACATGCTGGTGCAGCAGGGCTACATCGTGCTGGACCTGGATTTCCGCGCCTCGGCCGGCTACGGCCGCGACTGGCGGACGGCGATCTACCGGCAGATGGGCCAGCCCGAACTCGAGGACTATCTGGACGGTATCGACTGGCTGGTCTCCGAGCGCCAGGGCAAGCGCGAGCGCGTGGGCATCTACGGCGGCAGCTACGGCGGCTTCATGACCTTCATGGCCCTGTTCCGCGAGCCGGGCACCTTCAAGGCCGGCGCCGCCCTGCGCCCGGTGGGTGACTGGCACCACTACAACCACCCCTACACCGCCAACATCCTCAACACCCCGGATATCGACCCGGAGGCGTACCTGAAGTCATCGCCGATCGAGTACGTGGAAGGCCTGCAGGACCACCTGCTCATCGCCCACGGCATGATCGACGACAACGTCTTCTACCAGGACTCCGTGCACATGGCCCAGCGGTTGATCGAGCTGCGCAAGGACAAGTGGGAAATGGCCAGCTACCCGCTGGAACGCCACGCCTACCAGCACGCCGACTCCTGGTACGACCAGTACCGGCGCATCCACGAGCTGTTCGAGCGCGTCCTGAAAGACGACTGACGCCCCCCTTGTAGGAGCGCGCCATGCGCGCGAAGCCGCGTGAATCCGGGCGACTCGAAAAAGTCTCGGACACGGTGCGGCGGCCGAAGCCCCGCCCCGCAGCCAGGTGTCACGCGGCTTCGCGCGCATGGCGCGCTCCTACATTGGGGCGGCCGGCCCCGCACGACGAAGGTGGGGGCGTTCACCCCCGGTGGCCCGCCGC